>CAYOCZ010000087.1:0-10555 GCA_964402475.1 uncultured bacterium
GGTTCGTTGGCTGTGCGTACAGCCTGTGCCGGGTCTACGATCACATCCAACCCCTTGGTCACGTGCGCAGGTACCTCGGGCCGACTTTCTCTCGGAGGTTCCGGCGTAATCCCGCCCTTCGCACCGGGTATCCGTTTGATCTTCTGGGGCATGCCGTCTTCCATGGGCGTGCGCAGCACCCCGCTCACGAATGCCCTGTCACCCCTCCCCCCGGTCTTGCCGAGCTGAACCATCTCATCGCCACTCAGGTCGATCTGGCCCAAGGTGGTGACTCTGGGAATGCCTTCGTGGATCGGGCGCAACACCGACTGGGGCGCTGGGCTCTCGACTACCGGAGGAACCACCTGCACTTCGGGTGCCTTCGGCTCGCCCGTGCGAACATCCTCTCCGAGCCCGATGCACTCCAGGTCTGTTTCGATCGTGATCTTCAGCCCGGAAGCAACGAACGGCGCCATGATCTTGCGGAACGATCCCTGGCTCGCGAACACCCACTGATCAAGCTCGACGGTGACCGTACTTCCCCTGGTGCCCCGTGCAGCGACCCACATGGGTCCTCGCAGACAGTTCACCAGCTTGATCGGACGGCCGGACGTATTGGTCAAGTGAAACTTCAGGGTCATGATCGGCACCTTTTTTCTCGGACCTGCTCTTTACATACGGACGAGAAACATACCCGCCCGAACACAACATACTGTAGCATGATTGAGCCTAAAGGTATACTCGCCCGTACAACAAGAAAGCCCGGCTGGCCTTTCAACCAACCGGGCTCACAGAGCATCACATGACGACTATCGTCACGGAGTCCCGGATCAGGACGCCTCGACGTAGTCCTCGATCTTGAACGAGTTGACCGCGGTTCCCGTAGCACTGAGCTTGCGGAAAGCTCCCGCGTTCGGCATGTTTCCGCCCTCGGTGAGGTACAGGAACATGTCGACGAGCCAAACCCGGCTCTCGTTCACCAGGGTCGCGTCCTCGAGGATGTACATCCGGCCGAGGTGGTCGGAATCCGCGAGGATGTAGAGGATGTCGTCCAGGACGACACGGTTGCGCATGGTCACCACCAGTTCAAGGCCGTTGGTCGTCTTCACGACCTGATAGCCCTCGAGCCAGGTCTTCTCAGCGAGGCTGTCGCCGACGTTGGCGGTATCCATGACCGCGTTGACGTCCCAGATGGTGCTGTTGTTGACCATGATGCGCTTCGGCGACAGGTTGCCATAGGTGGCCGCCATGGACTTCATACCGAAGTTCAGGCTGTCCCTGCTGATTGCACCGATGGACGCAAAGGCAAGTCCGCCGGTCTCGACCGACGCCAGGCTGGTCTCGTCGTCCAGGTCCCCGCAGAGAACGTCCATCCCAGCGATGAATGCACGGAATTCCCGATCCATGACTTCACGGAGCAGGAGCGTGTAGAACAGCTTCTCGATGTCCGCGCGGTACATGAGAAGGTTGTCCTTATCATCGTAGATACGCGCGGACACGTTCCGGGCGAACGTGGTGATGAACATGGGCAGGTGCATGTACGAGTTGATGGGTTGGCCCCCGAAGGGGATCGTGATCGCGCGTTCGCATTCCTGCTCCATGCGGTCGAACTTCACCGGTTTGGTGGAGGTGGGCAGAACGTCACACTCTTCGGGTGTGATATTCTTGGCATTCAGCAGCATACGCACGGGGGACTGCTCCCAGGCCGTGGTACGAAAGACGGTTTCGACGCCTTCCGCGGCCGCGTCCCGGGTCACATGGTCCCGAGCGAGCAGTTGACGGAGTGGATGGATATCAGCCATGGGCTTCGAGCCTCCTGTGTTGGTTCTTCTTCGCTCCGAGCTTCCCGGCTGAGCAGGCCCCGGTTTCCCGAGGCCCACCCGTTAGCCGGATCAGGATGTGGTGACGACCGGCGGCATGTAGATCGTCCAGAGACGCAGCAGGGCCTTCTGGCCGAGCCGCAGACGCGCGCGGTTGACGCCGACACGCGCGGTCTCGATACCGTACGACACAACACCCACGTTCGGGTAGTTGCTGTAGTCGTCGTCGGTCGGCTTCACCCAGCCGGGGTTGTCCAGGTCGTCGGTGAGGAGGGTGCAGCCTGCCGCATAGTCCGTGGTCTCGTAGTCATCGTCGTTGTACTCCGTGACTGCGATCTCGAACCCGCCGGATGCCACGAGCGTGTTGACCACGCCCTGTCCGCCGCCCTCGATGTCCTTCGTCAGTTCAGTGCGGAACTGGGCCGCGTCGTACTCTTCCGCGCCATTGATGGCAAACATGCCCATGGCCGTGGTCGAAGCGAGTCCCGCCCGGATGCGCCGGCTGGTATTCAGGGACACCAGCGAACTCGCGGGGAAGTCCTGGTCCTCGGCGATCGATGCCGCGTACTGCAGGTCCTCCAGGGAGATGGCGCCGCCACCCGCAACGAGAAGCATCATCTTCTCTTTGGGGTCGGTGTTGGTGAGCCAGTTGATGGCCATTGGTATACTCCTACTTTCTCAGTCGTTCAGTGGTTGATGAATCAGCCCTTGGCCGCCTTGGCCGCAGCGATGTTGCGTGCCGCTTCGGCGAACCTCTGGGACATCTGGGCCCGAGGATTACGGTCGGCCGACGCCACCTTGGGCATAAGCTCCCCGGGATTCTCGGCCTCTGCGCTTGCCGCCTTGGTCACGGCGATGGTTCCCACATTTCGTATCACATCGCACATGGTGTTGGGGTCGGCCATCACAGCCTCCACGGCCTTGTCGATATCTGCCTTTTTAGCCAGTCCGACAGAAGCCATGTCTTCGAACGTGGAACGCACCCGGGTCTCTTCAAGCGCGGGCTTGGTCTTCCTGGATGTCTTCGCTGCAGTCTCGGATGCGGCGCGGCGGCGGAGAAGCGTGGCAGTGTTGATCATCAGCTGCCGGGCCTCCACCAGTGTCGGGATCGCGGTATTCATGTCTGCATCTCCTGAGTGAGGGTTTCGGCCTCTCCGCTTACCGAGCGGCTTTGCTTTGCCTGAATTCCTGTACAGCCGTGCGTACGAACACGTGCGCGAACACCTTGGGGTCTTCGGCAAGCTCCTCCGCCGTGGCGTTGTGCGGGATGACGGGGCAGTTGCCGGACAACTCGTCGGCGATGGTCTGGGCGATGATGTCTTCGGGCATTCCCCGATGCCGCAGTTCATTCATCGCTTGCTGCGCGATATCGATCTCGTCTGTGGGAATACCGGCCTCGGCCATCGCCTTGCGGGTGACCGAGCTCATGGGGGCGGCGGTTCCGACCATTTCGGAGGCGATCTGGTCCTCGCCGGACGTACCATTGGATCTGGGAGCGGCCTGCTCCGAACCGGTCTCGGCCCGCTTCACGGTGGTCATGGTATCCGAGGCGGCCCAGTGGCCCCCGACCAGCTGGCTGATCTTGGTGAGTTTGCCAGTGGCGACCATCACGCCGAACTCGTCGTTCTCGGCCTGGGCCTTGTGCAGAGCCTGCTTGGCATTCGCGAAGTCAGACTTGAGCCACTCCATCTGCGCGGCTTCGGCCGCGGCTTCATGCTGCATCAACGCGGAGTCGGCCACTTCCTCGGCGGAAAGGCCTTGAGGCCCTGCGATCTCGTCGATCTGTTGGGCATATTGCATGACTTCCCCGGGGTCGGCGCCGGTAGCTTCGGCCACTTCCATAACCGCGTCGGTCTGCTCCTTGACCGCTTCAAGGTCTTCGGCGGAGATCTCGCCCGAGGCCAGGGCCTCCGCGATGGCCTGCGCGGTCTCGGGATCAACGTTGATGTCGCTTTCCAACCCGGTGGCCGCCTCTTCCACGGCCTCGGCGTACTTGCGCACACACAGCTCGGCCATGATCTCGGAACAGGCTTGATGGAGCAGAACCTGCGCCTGGGCTTCCATGGCCTCGGCCGTCTTGATCAGTTCAACGTTGTCACCGGTGCCGACGTCGGTGATCACGCCTTCGGGCTCGGACTTCACGGGCGTGGGCGCCGCGCCGCTGGAAGGATCCTCGCCGAGCTCCTGCGTTCCGGGACCGAGTTCCTCGGACGCCTGTTCGGCCGGAATATCTTCGATGTCGGCCACTGTGCTTCCGGCTCCTTCGCCCTGCTCCAGGCTGTCTGCCTGTCCGGGCGCATCGACACCGATGTCCGTCTCCGCGTCAGACGCAGCTCGGTGCAACGAGGCCAGAAGCTGCTGGAATGTCTCTTTCGCTCCGCTCTTGGTGCTCATCGTACATGTTCTCCTGTTATACTCCGGCCAACGCAATTCCGATGTACCGCCTTGCTGCGTGTGGTCCGGCAAACGACGACAGGCACGTATGAAGGTACCTGACGTATTCGTCAGCCAGGCGCAAACCCGAGGGAGTTGCATGGGGGTGGGTGAGATTCTGAGAAGAAGCTGTGCGTATGATCAGTATCCTGCGCGCAACCATCGGCCTGGACCCGAGGTCCGGTACGTACTTCTCGAATCCGCGGATCACCGTGGGATCAGGAGGTTCTTGCGGGCAGTAGCCCGTGTCCTCCTGAAACTCGGGATCCTGTTCCACCGCTCTCCCGACAGCTCCGGGCAGTGCATCCAGGAACCCGGAGACGCCCACGGGCTCTCCGTCAGATGGTGCAAATATACGATGGAACTGCGTAGGAGTCAATACGATTGCCAAACGATGAAGCGCCGCAATCAGCTTATCGGAGTCGGTATCTCTCGCTTCTTTGATGAAATTGGCATCTACATCCGGCTCCGGGGCACAGCATGTCCGAATCCCTGCAACTTCCTCCGGAGAGATTTCATTCTCGGCATTGAGCATGGCTCGGGTCACTTCTCCCGCGGAGTAGTGATTGATTCTACGGATCCCGAAACTCCCCCGGAAGTTCGTGTCCTCCGACCCGGCCACACGCAACAAGGCCGCGGCAATCTTGGACGCAGGGTTGTTCCCCACATAGCTGATGTCGTAGAACAGACAGTCCGGGCAGTACAACATATTCTGGAAGCCGTCTTCCCCTATCATCAGCTTGTACAGCCTGATGTGTTTACAGCGCTGTTCCTCTTTCATCTTCGGCTTGAACATGAACCCGCAACGCGAGCACACGTCCATTGGAACCCCGTTACCCTGGGACCACATGAGAGGAATACCCTGCTCGTGCAAGGTCAACTCTTTGGCCCACTTGTCCTCGGGCAACTCGACAATGAGCTCTCCCCGATGCATCCTGTCGTTGTACCGCTCCCACACGATTTCGCCGCTGCGGGGCACATTGTGTTCAGGCTCGGTCTTGTGGTTCCTGTACACCGCCCCGTATTGTTTGAACGTGCCATGGGTATTCTTCAAGCCCTTGCCCAGGACCATGGTGGTTATTTCGGGGTCGCACGGTTCGGGGAATGTAACAACCTTCCCGTCCGCCTCCATGTTGTAGTCGGCGTTCTCGTTGCAATTAAAGAATTCACTCGAACCCAATGAAACAACGAACAGGTAGGCCTGTCCTTTACGGATAGGGAAGGACATCCCGGGAAGGGCCACCGGACTGATACGCTTCAAGGCCGCTTTGACGTCGGCGCTGGATGCTACCTTCAACAGGTGTTGCGCCGGCTCGTCCTTAAGGAAACGCGGCAGCAGCGATGTACGCCGAACCAAGGCGCTGGTGTCGAGTTTGGGCATTAAACGAATCTCCGGAACAAGAGGGGCAGATCTGTTCGTGTCTCCGCTGCCACCCTTTTTGAGGCGTCGCGGATGCCGTCGAGCACCTTTTGCACATCAGGATCGGGAATGGCTTTCAGATGTGCGATAAGAGCTGTCTCGTCCGGGAAGGCTGAATTGGCTCTGCTCAGCCTGGCTCTCGCGGCGACGGCAGACCGCGCCGGTATGTTGGCGCTCAGATAGGCCTCCGCTACTGTCTTCAGGTCTATCCCTGAGGGCAGCGTGCGCAGAACAGCCGCGATGGTTGCCTGTTGGCTGGCGGTACCGATTCCTTTTGCATCTGCCCGTACTTGCTTGGCAGTTTCCTGCAGCCAGTGGTCGAGTCGTTCCTTCTGCTCCTGTTCTGCGAGTAATCTGTCCGCCGGGTCCGCCGCACCAGCAAGGACCTTTGCGTACGCTTGCCGCGCCTCCGCCTCTGCATCGGGCGCCGCTCCTGTAGGGATCTGCGCGAACATCTTATCGACTTGCGAAAGATCCGTGGCCAATGCACTCGCTCGACCCATCTGCACCTTGAATGTCTCGAGCTTCGCATTGTAGTCCGGAGCGGGCGTCGTGGACGTCAACTCGTTGGCCGCAAGCGCACGAGGATCCTCGCCCTTGCTCGCCATCAGGTCGAGCGCCTGCGTGATGTAGGCCGGATTCGTGCCCGGCTCCGTGTGCATATTGACCAATGAGTCCACGGCTTTCTGCTTACTTGCCGCCAGAACCTCGGGGGACGCGGCCTGCCTGGCCTTGGCCGCATCGGTTGCCTCCTTGGTTCGGCCGCTCACACTCGCACTTATCGCTTCCGTGGCCCTGAATGCGTTGTCGATTGTTCCTCCAAGCACCGTGCCTTCCTGCTTTTTACCCATAGCCAATCGCGTCAGATCCTGCTCCATCGCGGCTCTGTTGGCGAAGCCTCCAGCCTTGATACCCGCCTGCAGATCAGCGGGGTCGAGCCCATCGAGAGCTTTTCGCACCTGGTGCTGGACGTTCTCTTTCGCGCGTTGCGCCGCACGGGCCTCCCTTATCTCCACAATACCTTTGAAGATGCCGGGCCCTTCGGTTTCGCCGAACAGCGACTTCTTCAGGTTATCCCAGGACTCCTTCCTGGCGTCAGTACGGGCCTTGGATTGCGCTGCCTGCACCTTTGCGCCTTCTTCTATGCGTTTGCCCACGTCCACGGCGAAGCTCGTGGTTTTGTCGGCGAACGTCTCGCCCAGCTTACGTGCATCCTCCGCCCGGCGCACACGCGCATCTGAATCAGCCTTCACGATCTTCTGCTGCTTCTCCCCGGTCTCCACCAACGTCTTGAGCATGAACGGATCGAGCACGGGAGACGCAAGCATCTGCATCATGGCCGACCTGAGTCGGGGAGGACTGGTTACGATGGTCGGGTCTGTCTGCGATGCATCGTTGAATGCCCGGGTAAGCCGGCGCAGCGGATAGCCGCGCAGGTTGGGGTCGTTCAATACGGCATCCATGAATGCCCGGCGCGTTCGCAGTCCCCGCAACTGTGCCTGCGCCTGCAGTGACAGGTCCACCTGGGCTGCAGCATCGTCCCGCTTGGCGGTCAAGTCCTGGTCACCCTGCCCTACCAGCGCACCCATTGCACTGGACGGAGACATGGCTGCACTGACCGTGTTGGCGGTGAGGTGCGCCAGGAAGTCTTCGGTGAAGCTGTCTCCTTCGGCCGTCCGGGTGAGTAACGCGATGTTGTTCCGCAACCGTGCCGCTTGCGCTGTATGTCCTACCACCTTGGACGTCAACCGGTACACCGGCTCGGGCGGGAAGATCACTTCCTTGGACCCCGGTGTCGGGAGCTCATCGTCTATGCACGCCGCATGTCTTACACACATCAACAGGCCGTGCCCGGTGGCCCCGAACCCTTTGATGATGCGTCCATAGAACCGCTGCCTATCCGCCGGAGGCATCCGTTTGACCATGGACGCCAGCTCGCTCACACCGGTGTGGGTTCGGTGTTCCGCGATGCGCAGGTCATTGCGCATGGCCGTTGCCGTACGGAGCACGGCGTCGCGCAGCTGCTCCCGTGTCGTCTTGATGAGCCGGTAAAGGTCCAGTACCTGGTGCTCCACTTCACGGGACGCTGCCGTGCGCACAATCCTGCCCTTGACTCCCGTCTTCCGCAACCTGTCCTCTATCCCACTGGCCAGTGAAGGTACGACAGTCGGCATATTTATGCAGACCTTGGATGAGTCCATGCCCGCGGTGATCTTGGATGCATCCGCCAGGGGGAACTCCGCTATCCGCTCAGCTCCCGCGGATTTGACCATGTGCACAAGATGCCTGGAGGTATTTACCTGCCCCGCCACGAACTCGACATCGGACGCGGACAGCTTGTGCGCTTCGGCCACTTTGCGCAGCGCTGACGTCGGGTCGAGCTTCTCGTCTTTGATGCAGCGAATCGTCTCTTCCAGAAATCCGCCAAGACGTTCTATTTGATTCATTATCCTGATCCCCGGCATGTTGGAGGCATATACCGTGCGATGGGCGTACTATACAACAGCCAAACGCGGATCACACGTGCAGAAAACCTACAGCCGTGGCGGCCTTCAGCGCCTCGTCACGCCTCATACCGTCCATCGCCCTGAACTTATCGGCACGGCTGAGTGTGTCGGACAGCAGCTGCACAGTTTCGTGCAGGAACCTTCGGCGGATATCGTCCTCCACCGTGGACAAGGATTCCGGGGGCATCTCCCAGTTCTTCAGTGCCACCTTGAATATCTCCAGGCACTCTTTCTTGTACAGCGATCGGCTGTTCAGCGCATCTCGTACAGTCTGTCTCGTGAGAATCTCGCCGGCCAGCATTCTCAGCCAGCGGGTGTGCGCCATGTTCTGACCCCTGCTCTTGCTAAAAAAGTAGGACAGTAACGCATCGGGCCCCCAGGAGTAAGCAAACAGCTTCAGCAGGCAGTTGTGCTCCATGTTACCATGGGTACCGATCCTGTCGTGGAGCTCCTGCTCCGATGTGCCGAGCACGTTGACGTGTATCGCCGGCTCCGAGTTCAGGTAGCTGGTCACATCGAAGAACACATCCCTGTACAGGGTCACGGAATCCGCCGGAAGATCGACACCAAGCGCCGGGGAGAAATCAGCGGGCTCCACACCGGACAGGATCATGGCTTCGATAATTCCGCGCCAATTGCCCCTGCCTCCTCCACCGCGGGTAGGCGCCATCATGGATACCCCGTTCCAGATGGCGTAGGCCAGGATCATTTCGGGGTAGTGTCGTTTGCGGTAGGCATGTTCGAGCGGTTGCCTGCACAGACTGCGAAAGAAGCCCGCGGCTTCGTAAAGACTGGAGTCGGAGCGGAAAGGAATGATTGACGCGGATGTATCGGCACGCAGGAGAAGAGCTAACTTCCAGCGCCACTGCGGATCACGCATCCACAGTGGCAGAGCGAGTGTTCTTTCCAGGTCATGGTCCATAGTAGAACTGTACGCATCGCGTCAACGATCAAACAAGTGACCTACTGCATGCCGACAAACTTACACACTGCCCACGCCCCCGCCGCCGCCCTCGCTGCCGGAACTGCCCATGTCTTCGGACAACAGGTTGGCAAGAGCGCCCTCATCATCCCTGGAGCCGCCCACACCGCGCTTCTCGCGCAGGAACAGAGCCATGTCTCCATCCTCGAGGAAGGTCCTCAGGCACTTGGCCTTCAGACGTTCGGCATCCTCGGCGCCGAAGCGGTCTTCGTACTCTTCGGTGTGGAGAAGTACCCGCAGGAGCAACTGGCCCATCTCATTCATCGTGCTGGTACACTGGCGCACCATGTCCGAGGTGATCTCCCGGAAGCTGGTCATGTTCATGATCTCTTCGGCCATCTTGCGGTCCTTGGCCAGATCATCGCTCTGATCGTTGACCCCGCGGGCCAGAGTCTTTCCCTGGTTCCGGAGCTGCTCGGGATCCATGTAGGTCTTGTCCGTCCGGGGCTGAGGGGCGAAGGTCAGACTGGACAGGGCATTTTCTTCCTCTTCGTTCTGCTCGTAGGCCGCGCGCTTCACCAGGTAGGTATGGGTCTCTCCGGGGCGCTGGGCCGCATCGCGCAGCATGCCCGCGGCCACCGAGGCATGAACCCCGGCCAGAGTGACCAGGTCCAGGTGCGCATCGGACTCGGGACGTGCCTGCTTGGACACTACGCCGGACATATCGTAGAGGGGCCCATTGAGTCGCACCGTGAGCTTCCGGGCATCTTCCTCCTTGATGATGCGGTCGGTGAGGTCGGAGGGACGTCCCAGAGAGATGCTCGGTGAGTTGTGGTCGATGAGAAAGACCCTGGCGGAGCTGGGGATCATCAGACGATCTTCGTAGACCCGCATCTTGCCCGGGGTGCCGGTGAAGACAAGCTGCTTGCCACCATCGATGATGGGAGACTTGTCATCTGTGCGCGGGATGTTCAGGTGCATGTCGACCGCGCGTCCATTGCTCAGGATGATGATCTCGCCCCAGAGACTGGCCGAGTCGGGGGTTGGCTCCATATCAGGTTGACCGCTCTCCTTGCGCCGCTTCCTGGAGGCCTCGTCCTGTTTGCGTTCCTTCTCCAGCAGCAGGTCGCGGATGTTCGCGATGCTGGCAGATACTCCCTTCAGAGGCCACTGCTCCAGAGGAATGGTGGCCGGGCGCAGGTACAGTTCCTTGCGCATGTGCTTGAAGGGCGCGGAGCCATCGGTGGGGATCACCCACACTTCGCTGGTCTCGGAGTTCACGGCGTTGTCGGTGTGAATGGTCGCGGTGTTGAATCCTGCACCTGAGTCTGTGCTATTGAACTCGCGGCCACGGTCCTCGGGCAGGCAGGTTTCCACATGGACCAGATCGCCTGTCGAGGTGAGCAACCGCCAGCGCCCGGGGCCCGGGCAGGTCTGGAACATCAGGCCTTCGGGGGAGCGGTAGACAATACTT
>CAYOCZ010000088.1:0-10540 GCA_964402475.1 uncultured bacterium
GCTTGAAACGGTTCCAAGCCTTGCCAAGACCGTATCGCGTGGTAGGTTGCGTGGTGCGTGCGGGGTCGTGGCCGGTGTTTCCGTGCCGCTACTGTTACAGTATCTCGCCGGGAGGGAGTAATCTGATGCATAAGCTGATTGCCAGTGACTCCTACGATCACGGCATGGCGGCGCTTTCCGAGATGCACGTGTCAACACGAGGGGCCGATCGCGGGTACATGTCCAAGCGGGCCGCCGTGCTTGACCGAGAGATTGCGGCGCTGCGCCCGGAACCTGGCCGTTCTTTGTTGCATCTGATTGCGATGGGCGCTACGGAGTCCTTCGGCGCTAACCGCAACGCGGACGGATTCAAGCGGGCGGAGCTACAGCGTACGCACCACACGTTCGTCGACAACGGACATGTATTCGAGAATCATCGCAATACCGATCCGGTCAAGGCGCAGGGCACGATCAAGCATTCGGCGTACAACGACGACATGGACCGGGTGGAGCTGGTGATCTCCGTTAAGAACGACAAGTGGGAGAACGAGCTTCATAAGTTGGCTAGCGGCAAGGATGTTACCGTGTCGATGGCCTGCAAGGTCGCCTACGACGTCTGTGAGATTTGTGGGAATAAGGCACCGAATCGCAGTAAGTATTGCGGGGGCATGCGGAAGTTCGCCGGGCAAATCCTTGACGACGGACGTAAGGTGTACGTGGACAACCCGAATCCGCTGTTTTTCGACCTCAGCAAGGTTTTTCGGCCGGCGGATCCGACAGCGTATACGTTGCGCAAGGTAGCGTCCGCGTCCCAGGCAGTCGTGACTGGTGCACTGCTGGCCGAAGAGGCCGGGCTGGTGGACTTGTCGGGCAGTCGATTGGTTAAGTCGGCGAATGCTACCCGTAAGCTCCGGTTGCTGCACAAACTGGCTTCTTTGGAGAAAGAGATCGAAGGCTGCATAAGCGCCCCGACGAATACGGTCCTTGAGCTATCAAAGTCGTTCACGCGTCCTGTATACGGCGCGGACGACGCTATGGTCTCGGAGCTACAGGCGGCTGCCGGTGGTGATCGGTTCAACGCGCTGCTGCGCTCGTTGAGCGATATGCGCGTCAGCCTGCCGTTGCGTACGCTGCTGGACATCGTGGCCGGGAAGTCGGTGGGCCACGAGAGCCGAGTCGCGGAGCCGTTCCTGCCCGGGCTGTTTAGCCATATGCTGGAAACCGGCCCGGAAGAGGACGTCAACGATACCGTGTACGATCCGGCTCCGGTCTGTGTCGGAGGAGATGCTTTCGGTCCGGGCCGCGGATTGGGCATGGCCCGGGGCCTCATGGAAAGATTATCTCTTGACGAAACCCCGGTAAAACGGCGGATGCTAATTGTAGTGTCCGGCGGAAATTCTTCCGAACCGGAGTTGCAGCTGCCGTCACAAATCCATACTATCAAAGCATCAGCGGCGTCGGCGCGCGAGTTGGCCCGTGAGTATGGCCGCTACAAGCTTGCGTTTCTTGCAGCAGCGACTGAGGAAGACGACGACGAACTATTACTGCGTTTAACGGTGCTGCAGAACTACATACGTTAAGGGAGCTGTCAAGGAGACCAGCAATGAAGGACCATACGGGTAGCGCGAAGATGGGTACGCTTGACGCCATCCTCGATCAGCTGCGTCAGAAGCGCGCCGAGGACATGGGCGACAAAGGTACGACCCATATCTCGAAAGACGAGGACAACGGCACGGTGCCGGCCACCGAAGGCGCCCGCGGTGAGGAGAACGATGCGGACGTCAAGGTGCAGATCAACCTCGACGTCGGCAGTGCTCCCGCGAATACGGACGCCGTGACGGAGCCGGAGGCACTCACCACGGCTAAGCCGACCGGCGAGGATCCGTCCACGGAGACGGCGAGCGCCGAGGATTTCCCCAATGACTCGGGTACCACCCATCCTGCCCGCGTGGATGGGGGTAAGATCGCGGCCGAGATCAAGGCCGCTTGCGACAAGGACGGCGTTGAGGCGGTGATCATGAAGCTCAGTAGTGAGCTGCTGGCTGCGGCCAGCAGCACGGAACCCGCTACTAAGGCCGCTGCGGCCGCTGGCGCGGCTGCCGCTGACGCGGACATGCAGAAGATCGCGGCGCTCGTGGAGGCCAACCTTCCGGACACGCTCGACAGCCTCGTCAAGGAGGCCGCGCTCGACGCTGACCGGTTCGTGTCGTTCGTCGCTGGTGCGCTGATCAGCAAAGTCGCCGAGAACGAAGACATGGACACAATGGGCGAGGGCGAAATGATGCCGGACGACGGCGTCGCGCAGCTGGCCGAGATCGCCTCCAGCGGTATGGCTCCGGCTGAGGAGGCCCTGCTTGACGAGGCCCCGCTTGACGAGGCCCCGCTCGATCCTGCCGCGCTCGAGGGCGCGGAAGGTGAAGAGCTCATTGCCGCCCTTTCCGAGGCGTTGGACGAGGCCGGTATTACGCCCGAAGAGCTCGTGGAAGCCGTGGCCTCCACGGAGGAGGCCAACCCCGCCGAACCCCTCGACGCCAAGATGGCGGCCGTGAGGATTTCGCACGGAGCGGCGCTGGAAGTGAACGCGTACCGGAACCGTCGGGCGCTTGGCCGGCATGTGAAGCGGGCCTCGATGGCGGTATCGTACGGCGTGCTCTGCAAAATCCGGGAACTCATGGCGTCCGCGACGCGCGGGTAGGCGCAGCTGACCGAAAAGGAGAGATGCAATGAAGGTTACCGTGGATCAGGAGGTCCTGAAAAAGGCTGTTGGCCTCGCGCAGGCGACGAGTGTGCTCATGGCCAAGCGTGCCGCCGAGGCCAAACAGTGCGCCTCTGCGATCAAGGAAGCTTCGACGGCCTTGCGGGCTATCGGCCAGGAGAAGGCCGCCAGTACGCTGGAGCAGGGCGGCGAGGTTGCTTCCGCGAAGATCCTGGCAAAGTTGGCCACGGCCTACGCGAAGCAGGGCAAGCAGTTGAAGGTGGCCCAGGAGCAGACGATCACCCTGGGCACCTCCGATAAGGCCGCGTCGGACACGCTGGTCAAGTCGGCGAAGGATGTTTGGGACCGCGAGTTTGGCCTCGGCGTGTAGGCCTCGCAGCAATTTCGGAGAAAGGACAAGGAGATAAACGATGGCTACTCCCGTTCAGATGTTCGAACACCGTCTCAACGTGATTAAGGGCTGGTGGTCTATGGCCAATCTTGATAAGTCGCTCCCCGTCGCTGACGGTGAGACCGGCATCAAGGCTGGCATGGTGTGCTACATCGACCCCGACACCACGGAATTCAAGCGTGGCCTGCCTGGCAACCAGATGCCGATCTTCATCTTCCAGGATCAGGATCACTACTCGGCGCTCGGTGGTGACGCCGCCAACATCAGTTCGTATGGCTACAGCACCGCCAAGGGCATCGCTGGGCTTCCCGCCGTGTTTGGCGTCGAGCTCGAAACCGCCGAGTACGACACCGGCGAGTCCTATCCGCCCAACACGCCGCTCACCGTGATCAACACGGCCGGCGACGATCAGGGCAAGGTCACCGTTGGCGTGTTTTACACCGACACGATCTGCGCCATGGTCTCCGATGGGGTCGTGACCAATGGTCACGGCGTCAGTGTGGTCCGTGCCTGGACCTTGTTTATTCCGTCCACTGATGCCGAGGAATCGTCCGTGGCGTAGTTGGACGATTTACAGGCCGTTCGATAAGGAGTACTAATGTGAGCGCGAATGTGAAAATGGCGAACCAGGATTTCTTGGCCAAGTTCGATCCGATGACCAGCTCGCCCGAGCTGATGCAGAAGGCGGCCAATGCTGTCAACGAGTACACCCGTATCTATATGCGGGAGCAGGGCTTCCTGCGCGTCATCCTGCCGCCCGTTCCTCTGTCCGCCGAGGAAGTGGACCGCACCGTGACGACCGACCAGCCGGCCAAGATCGTCGACAAAGAGCCCGGCCAGCCCCCGGCCGTCAGCGTTCCGTTCGGTACCACCCCCATGGGTGAGTATCTGCACGGCAGCCGTTACATGGTGGTCATGGATCGTATCCAGACGCCCAAGTTTATCAAGGACGTCGTCGAGCTGATGACCTACACCATGGACCTTCGTCAGGTGGTGTCCGACAACGCCATCAAGGACCTGCAGGCGGAAGAGGACGGCAAGTTCATCCTTTGCATCAACAACCAGCTCGTCGGCCAGGGCTCCACTGTTCCCGCCACGGGCACGGTGCAGTGGAAGGAGATCACGGGCGGCATTACCCGTGAGACCCTTGCCGAAGGCATGGAGCTGCTCCCCAGCACCCCCATGCACCAGGAGACGTCGGTCATCCTGATGAACAACATCACCTCCAAGAAGATGTACGCCTGGGGCCGTGACGAGGTCGGCGGCGACATGTCGCAGGAGATCCTGCAGAAGGGTCTTGTGACGCGTGACCTGATGGGTGCGACGCTGGTCGTCACCATCAAGTCCGATCTCGTTCCGACGAACACCGTGTACTACTTCACTGGCCCGCAGGCGCTGGGCAAGTTCTACACGATCGACGACGCGACGATTCATGTAAAGCGCGAAGCGTTCATGCTCGAGTTCTTTGGGTACGAGTGCATTGGCGCCGCCATCGGTAGTGTGGCCGGTGTTGCCCGCGCCGATTACGTGGCCGCCGCGGAGTAACAAGCCCAAAAGAGGCCCCGGGCCAGGAAGCTGGTCCGGGGCACTCTATCCGTGTCCTGGGTGCAATAACATAACATCGACGCTCGGGGATGGGCCACGCCGCTAGAGGGCTGCTATGGGGCCTGTAGGAACCGAGATCTGTGCCGCGCGGGTTTCCGCGGCTGAGGAGGCAAAGATTCCGATGAACTTTACCGAGAAGCAAGCTGCCGCGCTGAACGCGCTGCAAGAGAACCTCCTGACCGACGTGTACATGCCCGTGTTCAAGCAGGCGTGCGCGGACGCCGGGGCTCCGCTCGAGAGTAACGAGGACCTGGTTGCGGCGCTTGAGACGACCGCGATGCTCAAGCACGCCGAAGCCATGCAGGTCGAGCAGCCGACCGAAGCGCTCGGAATGCTGCGGGACAAGCTCAAGCAGGGCATGTTTGGCGAATCCGAGCGCCAGCATATGGCCATTGACGGCGTTCGTGCCGCGTTGGAAGCGCTCAAGTCGGCCGAGTAAGGACAAGCCATGGCAGGGTATCTCAGTAACGAGCATGAGTGGCGGTATATGACGCCACGCGCCCTTTATCGGGTCATCTCCGCAGACGATACGGCAGCTAGCCCGGTGGCGATCGCCGCGATGGTCGCTGCTACCCCGGCTACGGAGTTGGACCTGACGGGGCTAAAGCGGGCCGCGGAGACGGCGCTGCAGTTGTATGTTATACAACAGCCCGGGCAGCAGTCGCGTATCGACGTATACGCGGACGCCCTAGGGGTAACGCTGGCCGCGGCGGTCAGCGGGGCGACGACACTCGCTGCGATCGCGGGTGACAGTCGTTGGTGTCTGGTACATTCGGAGACAGTGGTAGGCAGCAAACTGCTGACGCTCACTAATGTACCGGCGGCGCGGATGTGTATTGCCAGTTCTGCCTGGAGCGGCGGTAGCGACCCGGTAATAGTGTTGCAGTCGCACACTGTGTAAGCTCCATGGAAAACAAGCGCCCACTCGCGGGCCGGCTTGCCAAAGCGCGGGCCGGCCCGTGGTGTCGTAGGGGGTCCAATGGCCAGTGATCCGAATACGGCGGGCTTCTACGAGGTGTACTCCGAGACGGTGCGCGGGCTGGAACAGCGAATGCGCTCGTTAGAAGAGGCCGTCACGCAAACAAAAACATCGATATCCCACATCGAGCGCCTTCGGTGCACGGTAAACGAGCAGCACCTGGCTACCGTGAGCGCGGACGTGTCGTCGTCCGTGCGATCGCTGGGTGTTGTGGAGGACCGTATCAAAGCGTTGCTGCACGTGACGCAAGAGATGCAACAAACGCTCCGTACGTTGAGCGAGTCCGCAGCGATACAGGGTAACACGGAGAAATCGGTGAACGACTCTGTCGGGCATATTAACGACGAGCTGCGTAGCTTGGGCGCGCAGCGACAAGCTGCGGAAGCCATGGGCGCGCGCGTGTCCGTGCTGGAATCGGGGACACGCAGTCTGACGGCGACGGTGGATACACTGCGCACGGATCTGAAGAAGCTTATTATCGGAGTCGTGCTGGCGGTGATGTCAACGTTCGTCTCCGTCGCCGTGAACATCGTGGTGACAAAATTCAAAGAAGAAGCACACCCAGCAACCACCGCACCCGCTATCCCTTCACCGTTCGCCAAGCCCGGCAGCCCGTCTGGCGGCGTACCGTAGGAGCCCGACATGTGCACAGTACTTGTTGTAGACGACGACCAAAATACGCTGGACGTAATCGGGCGAGTGTTGCGGCTGCGCGGGCATAGGGTGGTCAAGGCCAACACAGGGGACGTGGCGGTTGCCGCCGTTGGTACCAAGATGCCGGACGCGGTCATACTGGACCTGAACCTTGGCGGCGGTGAGCGCGGGTTAGATGTGCTGCGTCGGTTACAGGAGGTAGGGTTCAACGGGTTCACGCTTGTGGTCAGCGGGCAAGCCCGTACGGCCGACCTTTCAGACTGGCAGGCGCTGAATATCTACGTTGCGCTGGAAAAGCCGTTCGAGCTGACAGAGTTGCTAAGCCGACTGGAGGAAGCAACGAGTTTACGGGAACACTTGGACAGCGCGATCGTCACCATGCAAGAGGTGACCCGGCGTAACCGCGTGCGGCTGGCAAATCCGGTATAGGGGACGCGACAATGCTACCACTGGAAACCTTCCTGGACACACGTTGCCCCCGCGATTACGGGGTTGACAGCGTGAGCGCCAGTACCCGGGCCAGCCTGTGCCTTGTGCTGCGTACCCCGGCCGGGTGCGTTATCGACCTGACGAACCAACCCACACCAGTCGGCTGTGCCGACGATGAAGAAAGCAGCAGTAGCAGTAGTGCGGCAGCGGAGACGGAAGCGGACGCCGGCCTGCCAACCGGGTGGGAGCTCACCTACCGTGCGAAAGACACGGCCGGCGGTGGCGTGCTATTCAGCAAGACGATGACCGCCGTTGATCCGGTAAACGGCTCTGTGCGGCTGGACTTGGATGCGGACGACTTGCAGCGGCCCGGCATTTTCCTTTCCGAGGTGGCGCTGACGAATGCCGACGGTGACCGGCTGTACTCGGAGGCGCGGTATCTGGAGGTCAGGCCGGTCTTGGACGACCTGGCCCACGCGACCCTTGGTGGCCCGATCACGGTAGCCGAGATTCGCCTGGCCCTGCGGGACTACGGCTGCGACAATACTTTGCTGGACGCCGAAGAGTTTACCGACGATGAGATTGTCTTCGCCATTCGGCGCCCGGTACAGCGCTGGAACGAGACACCACCGCCCATAGGCCGGCACACCATGTCCTCGTTCCCCTACCGGGAACACTGGATGATCGGTACCGTCGGGTACCTGCACCGGCTGGCCGCCGTACACTATCGGCGTAACAACCTGGATTACAGCGGCTCCGGGCTTAACGTGTCCGATAAGCGGAAATACGACGATTACGAGAAAATTGCGGCCATGCGCATCGGGGAATTCGACGAGTGGATGCGTGACATGAAGACGCACTTGAATGTAATGCAGGGCTTTGGCACCTTCGGCAGCGCGTATGGGATGCGGTACTTCAGTCGCTAGGCAGCTTGTGCAATATGGCACAAGGGGATCGGATGGCTTTTAAGCGCGTTTGGGTCGATCATGTCTTCCGCGGGGGTTCCCTGGTGTTCTGGGAGCTGCGGTCCGACGTAGACCTGCCACGACCATACACGTTTACGGCGGAATGGGGCCATGCCACTAACGGTACCTGGACCCCGGTCAGCACGGAACCGGTAGTTGACGGGTACTTCGCGGTCGACCCGGAAGGACGCCTGGTCGCTAAGCGGCTGGACACCTACTATAGGGTAAAGCTAGTAGCCGCGGATAGCACGACGGCGTACTCAAACCCAGTACGGGCAGACGGCGGTCTTCCGGCGCGGGACTGGCTCATCGCACGGGAGCTGGTGCGCAAGGAATACCTGTACTTGATGAAGGGGTCGAACGGTGAGCGCGGTTGTCTGCTGAAGCGTCGGATCTGGGGTCCGGTTTGCCCGTCCTGCACGGACAATGACACGGCTGCCGTTGCTGCCCCGCGCTGCACCACGTGCTGGGGTACCGGTATCACCGGGGGGTACCATGCTCCGGTGGAGTTCTGGCTGGCCGCAACACCGCGCAACCAGAAGGTGGCGATCGACACTTCTCGCGGAACGGTCGGGGACACGGTCGTTCGCGGGCGAGGTGTTGCCTACCCATACCCGCTGACCGGGGACCTGTGGGTATCCGCCGACAGGGATAGGCGCTGGAGAATAGGCGGGGTCAACGAGGCTGCGGCCGTGCGCGGCGTGCCTATCGCCGTGGAGATGGAGCTGGCACTGCTGCCGGCCTCATCCCTGCTGTACGACTTGCCCTTGGAGGACTGCGGCGATGAAGGTTCAAGTCAAACCCACACGCCGAGCTGTGCACCCGTTACGGCAACCCCCTATGCTGACGCTGACGACGCTGTGGTCGCCGCTGCAGATGATCCCCCGTCGACCGCTGTCGTCGATTTCGACTGGTAAGGAACCACAATATGGCGACGGAACCACAGGCGATACAGCCACCGGTCAGTAGCCTATGCACAACCGGCCTGGATCCGTACCTGATCACGGGGCTACTCCTGCAGGAGCTGCGCGAGCATTTTCTGCACGGGGTGCGCATTGAGCATAGCCGGCTGCAGGGGTTGCGCTGGGTGCCCAGTGTCGCGGATCCAAATACGAGCGATGTGGAGCGGACGACGATCCTGCTGGAGCCAGTATACACCTGGGATCCGAGGCATACGCAGGCGCGCCCGGCGGTCCTGGTCCGCCGGGACGCCGTGAAGCTGGAAAACAACCGGTGGATGGGAAATAACATGGCCCAGCCACAGTTCGGCGCTGGTGACGGGTCGGAAACGCACATTATGCCAATTACCGGCGGTCACACGCTACTGTGCATCGCCACGGCGGCCGGTATTGTGGAAACTTTGGCGATGGAAGTGGCCCGGCTGTTCTACCGCTCCGGGCTTGTATTTACGCGCAAGTTCCCGTTTAATAGCTTCATGGTCACACAAGTTAGTGAGGTGCAACGTATTGAGGAGTCCGACGAGCATTTCGCCGTAGCCGTCCAGTTGCAGTACGCCTATACGGACCAGTGGACGATTGTACAGCAGAATCCCCTAATGAAGGGTGTCAACCTTAACGGGTAAGGAGGAGAACCATAATGCCGTATATTCTTCCGCAGGCACAGGTCTACCAAGACATTACGCCGTCGGCGGCCGCGGTCGCCAACGTGCGTAACGCCCTTGCGATTGGGCCGGCGTACGATCTGAACATGTACACGGCCGCTAACAAGTTGAACGTCCGCCTCGGCAGCTATGTGCCGCTCGCTGACACGGCATACCTGTGGCCTGGCCGTGCAGCCGGTGCGGCTGTCGACCTTGACTGGACCACGCTGTACGTGGAAGACGCCTGGTTCCGGTACTGGTCGAATCCGTCGGCGATCACCTCCGTGGTGACAGCCCGTAACCGCATCACTTCGGCCACCCTGAACTTCAAGACCTACAGCACGTTCGACCGGCACAGCAGCCTGTACGAGCGTGACGTCACCCTCGGCGACGGTGTGCGTATCCGCGGCGGCAGCGAGGAGATCTGGACGTATGTCACCGGGTTCGTCAACACGGTGGTAGCGGCCACGATTGCGGCCGCGGCCGCTGACACGGACAACGCCGTGGACACGGTGGAGGCCAGTAGCATCACGCAGTCGGCCGGCCCGTACAATAACATCGACGCTGTCGAAGACGTGAGCGGCTATGACGGCAAGGCCGATGGTGACCTGACGGAGACGTATGTCGTCGAGGTGATCCAGGGTTCCACGGGCGGCGACGCCACCACGGCCCGACTCTCCGTGACCAGTGCCAGCGGCCGGGACAACGTGGCGTCCGTTACGCCGGGCGCGTTCGGCGCCGCCACGATGGTCGGTACGCGTGGCCTTGAAGTCGTCTTCGACCTGTTGACGGGTGTCAGCAGCAGCTCCGCCGGCAGCGATGGCAGCGATCCCGACGAGTTCCAGGTTGGGCAGCAGTGGACCGTGGTTGCCACGCAGGAACACACGGCGCAGACCGTGGAGACCTCTGGCGGCACGTACACGGGTGTTCAGGATACCACCTATATCGTGACAGTAAGCGCGGGTGGCGATTACGCCAGTAACCCCGCGCTGACGGTGACGACCAACAACGGCTATGACGTCAGCGGACCGCACACGGTCACCGGCGAGGGCGTGGCTGTCGCGATCGGCAACTACGGTGTCACCTTGGCGCTGAGTGGCGGGGACGGTTTGGTGAAGGGTGACCGCTACACGATCGTGGCGTCCGCGGCCGCGAGCGGCGCTATCCGGACCTTGCAGCTGGCCAATACGCTGCCGGCAACGCTCGACGGGATCAACCTGAC
>CAYOCZ010000089.1:0-10495 GCA_964402475.1 uncultured bacterium
CACATCGACCTTGACCGTGCCCACCGGAGGCGTGACTGGCGAAGCAAGATCGCCAGCGACCACTTTCCGGTTCTGGATGGCGTCAAAGGGATTCCCACCGAGAACCCCGTCCTCTTCCTGCCGTACAACTTCCAGCTCGTTGGAGCCGTCTTCGTCGAATCGAAGCGTGCGTCGGGCAACGAAGAGCAAGTCGACCTTGTTCCGGCCATGGATCGCGGGGGCCTCCTGGACAACCCCGGGTACGAGCAGTTGGCGGAGTATGTGCGGGCTGGCATCGAGTTCCTGGCCAAGGAAGACAGGGCAGAATTGGAGCGCCTAGACGAAAGAAAGGCTGCCGAGACTGCCAAGAAGGCCCGGAAGGAGATCAAGGAGGTCATCGAGACCATCCGGTCCAGTCCTGGGTTGACTTCCCGGGACAAGGCCAACCTAGTCAGTCATTACAGCAGCCTCGCCGACCGTCTGGAAGAGCAGGAAGAATACTCGGTACAGGCTAGGAGTAGCCTGATGGCCATGAGCCTGCTCGGCGTTGTGGCAGGTTTCATGACTCACGAGAGCGAGGCGGCAGAACACAGACTCGGCGAGGCAGTTGAACTCGTCCGGTCTCTTTCACGCAAACACCCTGAGCTTGGCGACCCGGCCGAGGAACTCAGCCGGCACCTAGAGAGCTTCAAGGCGTACCGTCGCTACAGCAAGCTGTTCATCAGCAAGGTGAGGGAACCGAAGGTCGAACGTCTGGGTGCCGCAGCACAGGTTCGTCACGTCCTCTCGAGCTTCAAGGGGTTTGCTGACAGAAGAGGGGTCAAGGTCGTCAATGACATCAAGAATGACGTTCTGACTCCGCCCATCCCCGTAGCTGTCTACAGCGGCATCCTCCTGAATCTCTACACCAACGCGCTCAAGGCCGTACTCCCAGTGGGCTCCAGTGTGCGGGAGCCGCGCATCTGTTTTCGTGCGTGGAACGAAGGCGGCAAACACGTGCTCGAGGTGGCGGACAGCGGCATTGGCATCCCCCCGCAGATGCGAAAACGGATCTGGGAACCACTCTACACGACGACATCGGATGAGGGCAATCCGTTAGGTTCCGGAATGGGGCTGGGCCTTCCCTTGATAAAGCAGGTCGTTGCTGAGCACGATGGGACCGCCGCGCTCGTGCCTGCCCCGCCCAAGTACACGACATGTTTTCGAGTGGTGTTTCGCGACCGAAAGGACTAGCTATGAGCCTGCGCATTGTCCTCTTCGAAGATAACTCGGAACCTCGAGACAAGGTCTTGGGGGAGCTCAAGAGTAAACTGGCCGGGAATGGCGAGGCCTTCCCGTTCGACCTCGACGGAGAGCCAGGACGGGAAGGCGTGTACCAAGACCGTATTGAGAATGCCCTGTTAGCCGACCCGTACAAGGACGCGACGCTTATTGTGACCGACTTCGATCTGTCGGCGTCTCGGAAATACCCCGGCCTGTCCGAGCAGCAGGTGCGGGCTGCAGCAAACAGACTGGCTGTTCCCGAGTGTGGCTATGCGCGGAGCGGGAAGCCAAGCAGCGACGACTTCAGACGGCTATCTAAGCAGCGCGAAGCCTCAATCGTTCTCGACTTCGAACCCGGACGCGAGAAGCACCTTGCCGAGCAGGCAGTGTCAGTCGCGGAGGGGTTCGCATTCATCGACGAACGGCTGCCGATGGCGTTGAATGAACTCAAGCGAACGACTCCGGGCGCTCTGATGGCCAGCATTCTCGGGAAGCCGGAGTATGCCGACAAGATCGCCCTCTACGCGTCTGGAGACCAGGACCGACTAGTGGACATGAAGAAAGACGACGGCGAGAATGACAAGCTCTATCACAAGCGGCTGGCCTGCGCTCTGGGCTATTGGCTCTGGGATTCCATCCTGCGCTACCCAGGTGTGCTTGTGAATCAGGTGGCTGCGTCCAGCTATCTGAACATACTCGAGGACGACTACAACCAATCTGGCGTTCAGGCGCTCTTCGCTGGAGCGCTGTACGGCGGCCCATTCGCCGAGTCCGGACGGCAACAGTGGTGGCGGGGAATGCTCGACGACATCGTGGCAGATGGCGGGTTCGCTGATGGCAGGGAATTCGCGTCCAATCAGCTCGACACTAAGGTACGCCGCAGCCAGTGCTCGGAGGAACCAGCTATTCCGGCCGGCTACTACTGCATGTTCTCCAAGAAACCTGTTAGCCTGAAGAACTCCAGGGGCGGGCTTCCTTGGTTCCCGAGGGGCGCCGATCTAGCCCGGGTCGGCGTTAGCAAGATGCTCGAACTCGGCCCCTGGCTCTAGCTTAGTTCCACGGCAATGGCACTCCCTGGAGAGGTCGTCATGGCGTATGACACCTTGATAGCAGCCTTAGAAGACGCCAGTAACAAGGACGACGCCATGGTGAAAGGCACGCAGCACCGCCCGGTGGCCAGTTGGTTTAGCACCAACGAAGGTGCCGATACCTTTGGCGGAATACTCCATCTCTGCCAATGGAAGGAGCACCAGACGTCGCGGAGCGAACAACCCAAACGTCTCAGCATCCTCGTTGAGGTTTCGGAAGCGATCCGGAGAACCGGACGCACCTGTGTGCTGGAGAAATCCACAGTGCGAGTGACCTACTACCGCCTCTCTGCAAATCAGCCGGTTTTCGTCTTAGGCATGCACTTCGACTACACGCCGGGTCAGATGATGCATCCTGTGTTCCATATGCAGACAACAAACGAGCAACCCGTACTGAATGAAGATGCAGTGAGGGAACTCGGGTTCACGTTTCCTCGCACCGATTGCCAAGCCGTCAGCCTGCGCAATGTGCGCATCCCAACGTGTGACATGACGCTACCGTCGGTTCTATTGTGCTTGGCGGCTAACCATCTGAGTCCGACGTCGTTCACCGAGTTCCTAGACAAGGTCAGAGCGCACCTGAAGATTCTGCCGAGACCGGAACTAGGCAGACTAATGGAGAGCATTCTCGCCGACAACACGCACCTATGTAGCTCACACTGGTTCGAGCACATGGCATGAGCGGGCGACGCGCTCGCACGTCTACCGATAGCGGCATTGATGTCCCTAGACTCCACGTGGGCTTCCGGTGGTGAACGTTAGCTTCTAGGAGATGAACTACCAGCAGAGGCAACTTGCCCTGCTTTGGGCTCGGTCAGGCGGAAGGTGCGCGTACCCCGGTTGCTCAGCGGACTTGGCCGGCGTGCTACCAGACGCGAACATCAGCAATGTCTGCCACATCGTCGCGCGCAGGAAGGGCGGCCAAAGGTGGTCCCAGGACTACCCGCCTGAGAAGCTGAACAGCTACGAGAACCTATTGCTCCTCTGCCCGAGTCACCACACGCAGGTGGACCTGCGGACTTGCCGACTCACGGCTGATGACCTGAGGAAGATGAAGACGACCCACGAAGTTTGGGTCAGCTCGCGGCTCTCAGTTGGCAGGGCCTGGCTATGTAACGTGGAGCAGCTCTACTATGTGAATGTGCCGAGACTGGCCATGCTCGCGGCCCTCAAAGGCATCGACATGGACACAGATGCTGCATACGGGACAGGCTGCCTGTACGACCTTGGTCTTGAGCTGGCCAGAATGCTCGTGGCCTTCGAGGGAGTCGTGCGAGAATTGACTCCAACAGTTGTCGCCATCGACGCTAGCTCGACGCCAGACGAGGCCCTTGTGGGAACAACGTGCAGCTTCATTGGTAGCTTCCGTACGAGAGGTTTCCCCACCCTCGATGATATCCGGTCTGGCAGGTTTCGGATGCGCGGGGACCAAGCCAAAGACCCGTGCGTCTACCTTCGACTCAGGTCGCTCAGGCTTGAGTTGAGCATCGATCCACGCTGGGTCACGACTTCAACGTCTTTCTCTACCTTCAGGGAGGGTTGGGGTCGCTTTGCTGGACTGGCCACGGTGAAGCAGGTGGATGCAGGCATCAAGACCGCGTACGCCTCACCACTGTTCATCGGCACCCCGAAGCTCCAGCAATAGCCCAAGGATGCCGGCTCGCGATAACGCGGGCAAACCGCGGACTGCGATGGGGGGCCGCGGCGTGGCGGCACCGCAGCTCTAGTCCACGTCCAATCCGAAAACCTGCCGGCAGATTTCCTTGAGCACGTCCGGTCTGCAGCCGTAGGATTGCCAGCGCTGCATGGCATCGATGACGCGGGCGCGGAGGGATTCGGCGGAGTAGTCGCGGAAGAGCTTGTCGACGTGGAGGCCGAAGCCGCGGTATGCGACGAACTGACTTGGAGACGCGCGGAGGTCGTTGAGCACCTTCTTCACTTGCTCATATCTCATCTCGGCCCGCTCTGCGGCGACGCGGAAGTTGTCGCTCTGGCTGGCTGAGTTACCGTCCGCCCGGCAGGGGGTAGACCCCTGCCGGAGCGTGGCGGTGTAGCGCCGCCAGGCGCGTTCGACGGCGATGTAGCGGCGGCGCTCAGAGGGCATCATGCCAGGCCTTCCATCCAATCGCTATCCTGGACCGGCTTGTGGTCACCCGCGTAGGGATGAGATTCCGCAGCCGGTGTGGCCAGGACATCCGCAGATTTCGCAGCTTCCGCAGATTGGGCCGCGGGCGGTCGGCTGTTAGCGGCAAGCGGTTGGCTGGCTTTGAGGCGCTGATGCGCTTCGCTCACAAGAAACTGGAGCGTGCGCGATTCGAGGCCGAGGTGGATCCATTTCCTGATGCAGAGTTCGAGGTGGAAGGCGAGTTCCCGGCCCTTGCGGGTGCGCCAGTGGCGCGCGACTTCGCGTAGGAACCAGCGATAATGGATGACGTAGATGCTCGGCAGTCCCGCGCCTTCGATCAGGGGCAGGACGAAGCGGTAGACCTTTTCCTCGGCATCGGTCGAGGCCGCACCAAAGAGCGGGTTGTCTGCGCCGGAGCGGATTTCGTCCAGCGTCTGAGTCGTTTCCCGGTTCAACTCGACCGGTTCGAGCAGGCTTTCCATAACGGATCTCCTTCACTGTTTAGTACTTCCGACTTCGGGCTTCGGCTGGCGGGCGGACTTTGGGGACAGTCCCCGTCCGCCCGCGCCCGCCCTCATATAGTTATGTGGTCCTCGAAGCCCGATTTGCCAAAAAAGATGCGATTTCCCATCCAGTGGGTGAAGGAGGGACTGCCTGGGGGGCAGCTATCGAGGAAAGACTAGAACAAGGTTGAGGTTAAGGTTGAGACCGGAGTTTGGACCGTGCTTTGACGCGAGGGCTGAAGAGACCGATGAAAGAACCAGTTCAATGATCTCTGTCCCGAGCAATGAGCGAAGCGATGCGAGAAGCAGTTCAACGAGGAATTCGCTGAGTTTTGAACGAAGCTTTGACTTGAGCATTGAAGCAAGCGCTTGAACGAGCTTTGAGACGAACTTCCCGATGAACTTCCCGACGAGCTATCTGGTGAGCTTTCCGATGAGCTTTCACACGGCCCCGTGGGCGCGAGTTTCCAGTGACCAAACGAGACCCTTCCGTCAGCGTCAGGGCGACTCGGCATCGGTTTGCAGTTTCCAGTGGCGGACGGCGGAAAGCGCGACGCGGGCGGGGACTGCCGCGTCAGCGGAGGCGCGTGATTCGGCGGGAGAGGGGCCGGTCGGCGACCTACTTCAACCCGTGGGTGAGCGAGATGTTGGTCTTGCCGTCCTTCTCGTAGACCAGCAACTTGATTGTCTCGGTCTTGTCCGGTTTGACCCACTCAAGCAGCCCGACCTTGCCGCCATCCGGGTCCTTGACCCATCCTGCCTTCTCGACCGAAGCCCGGTACCACACTTCGGTTTGGGCGCACGGGTCGGCGGACACGAGAGTCCAACTCGTGCCTTTGCTGTCTTCGGTGTTGAGCTCCATGCGCTCGGTTGCGGTCGCGCCCGGGTAACGGAGGAACTCCGGCAAAGTGGAAATGTCGACAGCCGCAGCCGCCGGTTTGGCGGCCGGCTTCTCTTCGGCCTTGCCGCAACCCGCGCTGAAAACGGCGGCGGCCAGGGCAAGAACCGACAGCGTGCTGGCGATTCTCTTCACACGACCTCCTCTGGTTCAATCCTAGGTTCCTGCCGGCCGGCGTCAAGCACCCCGTGCGTCCCGCCGCCCGGCGGTCGGGCAACAGGAGTCGTCGGTCTATCTAGACAGGATCAGCTTCTGACAGCTTGTGGCAGACCCTTCACGGCTGACGGTCCGGACGAAGTAGACACCGGGCGAAAGGCGGCTGACATCATTACGGCCGGGCCGAAGGGCGAGCACCTTGCGGCCATCGGGAGATAGCAGTGAGCAGTCAGCAGTTAGGAGTGAGTGAGGAAGGAATAGAACTCCGCGGATGACAGTCGGGCCGATGGTTTGAGTTCCGCGTCCATCGGTCATCGCTTCCTCGATGCCCGGTTCCTGGACGTACTTGATGGTCACGTAGTCGAAGCCCTGCGCGTTACTCATGCTGAACCCGGCAACGTAGACGTTGCGTGCTGTGTCGAGCGCGATGCCGACCGGCTCGTCCCAGTCGTCGGCATAGCCGCTGTAACGAATCTGCCAGCGTGGCGTGCCGTCCGGGCCAAGGCTGATGGTATGGAAATCGTACTGGGTTGCCGGGTTGAAGCCGTAGCCGGTGATGTAGCTGTTGCCGTCGGGATCGACCGCCAGTGCCGTGGGCCAATTCCCGTAGCCGCCGAGGTCCCAGCGGTGCGTCCAGAGCGACTCGCCGAGCGGGCTGTAGCACAGGTTTAGGTAGTCCGCGAAAGTGCCGGTGCCGGTGCTGTACCCGCACACGTAGACTCGGCCACGGTCGTCGGTGCCGATGCCGACGACCTCGTCGTCGTCATCGGCCGAGCCGTTGAAACGCCGGGTCCAGAGGGTGTCGCCGTGACCGCTGTACTTGATGACGATGAAGTCGCGGCCGGTGCCGTAGCCCTCGGTGTAGCCGCCGACGTAGACGTTCTGCGAAGCGTCGACGACGATGCACGCCGCCTTGTCCTCGTCACTGACGCCGCCGGTCCCGGTGTAACGCCGAGCCCACAGTGTTTCTCCAGCCGGGTTGTACTTGACCGTGACGATGTCCTGGTTGGTGCTCGTGCCCGGGCTCGACCCGGTCACGTAGATGTTGCCCGCAGTGTCGAGAACGATAGCCTCGGCCTCGTCGCCCTTGTCATCGGTCCCGTTGTAGTACGAAACCCAGAGCGTCTCGGCGTCCGGGCCGTACTTGATGGTCGTGTAGTCCCAGTTCATCGTCGGCCCGAACGCCGCGCCGGTCACGATGCAGCCGCCGCCTGGCGCGACGGCAACGGCTCTCGGGTCTTCGTTCTCCGGCAGGATCCCGCCGTGATAGGTCGCCCATTCAATGATGCCCCCGGAGTCGTGTTTCGCGGTCATCCAGTCGTACTTCGACCCCGCAATCCAGGTCTTGCCCGTGACATAGCAGTTGCCCGCGCCGTCCACGGCGAGCGCTGTCGGAATGCAGGTCGTATCACCGCGGCCGTCGTAGCGGCGGAACCAGTCCCCCGTGCCGTCGGCCAGGTAACGGATTGTGGCGAAATCCTCGATCGTATCCTCGTCCAGGCTGCGGCCGGTGACGTAGACGCCGCCGAACCCGAAGGTCATCGCGGTCGCCTTGTCGGTCGAGTCGAAGTTACCGTCGAACCTCCGCACCCAGGCGGTGTCAACCTGGGCAGAGGCGACCGCCGCAGCAAGAGCCAAACAGAGCATCAGGAGATTCGTTCTCATTCTGCCTCCTCAGTTCTGGATTACGACCTTCCGATTCGCCGTTCGCCCGTCGCCGCATGTCATTCGCATGAAGTACACGCCCGGCGCGAGATGCCGCACGTCGTTCGCGCCCGGCTGAAGCTCAAGCACCCTGCGGCCGTCGATGTCGAGCAGGACGGTTCTGGGGACAGTTCCCGTTAGGGAGCGGCATGCCGCGGATGACCGTCCACTGGCCGCAGGCCGCGGTCACGGTCAGCAGGCAGGCAACACTGATTGCAGTTGCGCATCTCATGGCGTCTCCTTAGGTGGATTCTAGCAGCCCGATGGCAGGCGTCAAGCGACCGAGAAAACGGGCCTTGGGGCGAATCGCACAGCCATTTGCGGCCATCTAAATATAAGAGTATGAACATAGACAGATTTACAGAGAAGGCGCAGGAGGCGATTGCCTCAGCCCAGGGTATTGCCACTCGGTTTCAGCACAACGAGATTGACGCCGAGCACTTTCTGCTTGCCCTGCTTGAGCAGGACGAGGGGCTGGTTCCGCAGCTCATCAAGAAGGTCGGTGCCGACCCGGCGGTCATCCACCAGCAAATCCAGGCGGCGCTCGCCGACCGGCCGCGCGTTTCCGGCGGCGACAGCCAGGTCTACACGTCGGCCCGGGCACGGCAGGTTCTCGCCGAAGCCGAGAACCAGGCCAAGCGGTTCAAGGACGAATACGTCTCCACCGAGCACCTCTTCCTCGCGATTCTCGGGCTGAAGGACGGAGACTGCGCGCGGGTCTTCAAGGCGTTCGGCGTCGACGTAGGCAAGGTGCTCGCGGCCCTGAAGGAGGTCCGCGGGTCCCAGCGGGTCACCGACCAGGCCGCGGAGGAGCGGTACCAGCCGCTGGAGAAGTTCGGCCGCGACGTGACCCAGCTTGCCCGCGACGGGAAGCTCGACCCGGTCATCGGCCGGGACGACGAAATCCGCAGGGTGATGCAGGTACTGTCGCGCCGGACCAAGAACAACCCGGTGATGATTGGCGAGGCGGGCGTGGGCAAGACCGCCATCGTCGAGGGGCTGGCCCAGCGCATCGTAAGAGGCGATGTGCCCGAGTCACTGAAGGACCGGAAGCTCGTGGCGCTCGACATGGGCGCGCTGATTGCCGGGACCAAGTACCGCGGCGAGTTCGAGAACCGGCTGAAGGCGGTGCTCAAGGAAGTCGCCTCATCCGAAGGCCGCATCATCCTGTTCATCGACGAGCTCCATACCGTGGTCGGCGCGGGCAAGGCCGAGGGCGCAGTGGACGCGGGCAGCATCCTGAAGCCGATGCTCGCGCGCGGCGAGCTCCGCTGCATCGGCGCGACCACACTCGACGAGTACCGCCAGTACATCGAGAAGGACAAGGCGCTGGAGCGCAGGTTCCAGCCCGTGTACGTTGACCAGCCCACGGTCGAGGAGACGATTTCGATCCTGCGCGGGCTGAAGGAGCGGTACGAAGTCCACCACGGCGTGCAGATAACCGACGCGGCGCTGGTCGCTGCGGCGACGATGTCGAACCGCTATATCGCGGACCGGTTCCAGCCGGACAAGGCGATTGACCTGGTGGACGAAGCCGCAGCCAAGCTGAAGATGGAAATCACCTCCAAGCCGGTCGAACTCGATGACGTCGACCGGAAGCTGATGCAATTGGAGATGGAGCGGCTCTCGCTCAAGCGGGACAAGGACGAGGCCTCGCAGAAGCGGCTGAAGGAAATCGAGAAGGAGATTGCCGGGCTGAAGGAAAACCAGCACCGATTGACCGCGCAGTGGGAGACCGAGCGGAAGGAAGCCGAGTCGCGGCAGAAGCTGCAGGAAGAGATGGAACGGGTCGCGTCTGAGGTGGATGCAGCCAAGCGGAAGTACGATCTGAACCAGGCCGCGGAACTCGAGTACGGCAAGCTGGCCGAACTGAAGAAGAAACTGGCGAAGCTGGAAAGAGGCCCTGGGGACAGTCCCCGTGCGGGGACAGTCCCCGCGAAGGGGAACCGCCTGCTGCGCGAGCAGGTTACCGAAGAAGACATCGCCGAGGTCGTGGCCAAGTGGACCGGGATTCCGTTGAAGAACCTGATGGAGTCGGAGCGCGAGAAGCTGCTCCGGCTCGAAGACGACATCCACAAGCGGGTCGTCGGTCAGGACGAGGCGGTCAGCGCGGTGGCGAATGCCATCCGCCGGGCCCGGGCCGGCATCGGGGACCGGAAGCGGCCAATCGGCAGCTTCATATTCCTCGGCCCGACCGGCGTGGGCAAGACCGAGCTGGCAAGGACCCTCGCCCAGGTGCTGTTCGACACCGAGGACGCGATTGTCCGCATCGACATGTCCGAGTACGGCGAGCGGCACACCGTGTCGCGGCTCATCGGCGCGCCACCCGGTTACGTCGGTTTCGAAGAGGGCGGGCAGTTGACCGAGGCCGTGCGCAGGCGGCCCTACCGGATCGTCCTGCTGGACGAAATCGAGAAGGCCCACGCCGACGTCTTCAACGTGCTGCTGCAGATTCTCGACGACGGCCGGCTGACCGACGGCCACGGCCGGACCGTGGACTTCAAGAACACCATCATCATCATGACCTCAAACCTCGGCACCGAGCTGGCCCGGCAGGGGCGGTTCGACCGGGACGAGCTGATGGCGCTTCTGCGGCGGAGCTTCCGGCCCGAGTTCCTCAACCGGATCGACGATGTCGTGGTTTTCAGCCCGCTGTCGAGGGAAGACATCAGGAAGATAGTGGACATCCAGCTCACCCGGGTCAGGGATTTATTGACAGAGCAGGGGGTGGGTCTTATACTTAACTCGGGTGTTGAGGATGTACTTGCCAAAGAAGGCT
>CAYOCZ010000090.1:0-10456 GCA_964402475.1 uncultured bacterium
TGTGGTGCCGACATCGACCTGTGCGTCTACGTCCGCATGATAAGGATTCTTATCACGCGCGTCGTGTCGCTCTTTCCTGTAAGTTCTGAATTCTGAATTCACTATCCTCTACTTCTTGGAAATGACACCCCCGTTGGGGGGAGGCTCTGCCCCAGTCTTTGGCAGGCTCTTTGGCAGAGCCTCTGCCAAGGCCTTCGGCAGGCTCTCCGGCAAAGCCCCTCCCAAACTCATTGGTCAAGCCTCTGGCAGGGTCTTTGCCCCGCTCTCTGGCAAGGTCTCGGGCGAGACCTCTACCGAGGTCTCTGGCAAGGGCTTTCCCCCGCTCTTTGGCAGAGCCTCCGGCAAGGTCTCTCCCAAGCCCATTGGCACGCTCTCTGGCATGGCCTCCGGCAAAGCCTCTCCCAATGCCTTTGGCAGACTCTCTGGCAATAGCTCTCCCAAGCTCTTTCCCCCGCTCTCTGGTAATACCTTTGCCCGGTTCCGCCGCCCCTCTGGCCGCCGGGTCGCCAAGCGTCCGCGACTTTCGATTTGACACCGGCCGAGACTGACGCATTCTCGCCTGCAGTGGAAATAGGAACCGTTGGCATCCGGTCATGTTGCCTGACGACTATCTTCGGAAGCTGAAGCAGGACCTCAGCGAGGTCGAGGCTGAGACCCGCTACGAGCCCGTGCCGGATGATCCTCCGCCCTCCGACGACTGACGAATGTGAAATCAAGTAGAGTGTCCCACAACCCCGCCCGCGCCTACTTGCCATTTCCACACCACGCCTTCCTTGCCAGAGTCACCGACGACATCACTCCCTTTCTGCAGGCTGGTCTTGCGGTCGCTCGGGCCGTGCAGGGCAGAGTCGCCCCCGAGGAGATCGGCAAGCTAGGTCGGCCGCAACCGTTTGACTACACATGGTACGTATGGACCAAGTTGACCGCCATGTTGGAGTCGCTGCACCGCATGTACATCGCGGCGGCCATGGTGCGCCACAGTCCGCCAGCGCGTTCGAGGCTGGGGCGTCTGGTCACGTTCCGAGACTGGAGAGAGTATCAGAGCTACGTCTTCTACGGCAGCGCGGTTGGTATCCTTGACACGGCGCTCATACTGACGAGCGCGGTCTATGAACTGGGTGTTCCCGAGAGGCGTTGCGAGCGAGACGTCGTGGTCGGCAACTCCTGGCTCGCGCATTCAGCGGCACGTAGAACGCTCATACAACTTGAGAAGCGCGTCGCGGGCTTTCGGAAGAAGCGGAATCCGCTCTTCCATCGCGGTGAGGCTCCGAACGTGAGCGCAGGATTCAGCAAGGAAGCCGAGGTGCTCATACTCGCGACCGAAAGTGGTACGGGCCTGAAAGGGTACGAGTCGCTTGCGGCGACGACCCGTGCGGCGATCGGCAAGACGTTGGCCGACGAGTGGACTGGCCTCGCGGACGCGTTGAGTCCTGCAACCATCGCCCTCTGCGATGCGCTATTGCCCGTCTACGAACAACACATGCAACGTAAGCCCAGTCTGGAGGACGGAATAGTCGAGTTCCGAAGACGCCTTGGCTTGGGGCTCGGCGACCCACACCGGCCCTAGATCAGTCAAGCTTCGGGGACACAATGCTCAGTTCCGCCCATTTGACACGCCCGCCCGCGAGTCCTAGAATCAATCTGATGGCCGCTGCGTGCGAACCCGGCTGGTTTTGGACGGCGGTGGATAGTATGGCGCATTCAAGAGGCGCGCCCGGAAGCGAGCGAGGGTGATTCTCGGCATGTTGCCGGGTGACAGGGTCATCCGACTCGTCCTGCTGCTGTGCGCCGGGTTTCTACTCGTGGTGGACGCGACGCCGCCATCACACCCCTGGCCCGTACACGTTGGCGTTGAGGCCGAGACTGACACCACGGTGCGCGTAACCTGGCTGTCGCGAGGCGAGATCAACGGGTTCTTCTGCTCTGAACCATACAACCCACCCTATGACAGTTACGAGGTGTATTTCCAGCCAGTGGGCGAGACCAGCCTGACCCTGGCTGCCCGCACCCGCGACACTACCCTGGTCCACAACCCACACGGAATCACCGGCGACTATGTCCTCCGAGGCTGGCGCGGCGACTCGGCGACCTGGGGCTATTCCGCCACCGGTACGACTGTGCCCATTCACTATTGGCAAGTTGAGCTGCACGAATTGAACCGAGGCGATACGTCGTGGCTCAGCTTCCACGGCTCCATGTTCTCGACCGAACACGTCGACATGTATGTGACCGACTCGCAGGCCGGCAGCGTCGGACCATACCTGTACCTGGCCAGCGCGGACATGATGTCAGAGGACCCTGGCTCGCGAACGCAGCCCAGCGACAACCTGTTTAGAACCTGGTTCAGCCCCGAATTGACGTCGGACACCACGGTAACCCCGCTCTGGGATACGTTAACCTGGTCGCGCTGCCGGAGGATCGACAGCGCTCCGTTCTTTGTCACCTGCCGGGTCAGCACCGGCAACTTCGCGCTCATCAATGTCACTCACAGCAGCGGCTTGCACGGGATCCTGAAGTTCGAGGCTTGGTACCAGCGGATCGGAGGGCTCCGACTCCTCGGGCACTGAACACCAGGCGAATCTCGTGGCCACGACGGTTCGGATTCCGAGCTAGCGACTGACGTCGCAGCCTCAAGCCGCAAGCACAAGCCCGGGTTCCGGCCGGGGTCTTGACGTGAGGCGCTCGGCAGGCATAATCACGCACCTTGAGCGTTGAGCCCACGCTGCCGCGAATCCCGGCGGAACTGTCGGGGCTGCTCGGCAGCATCCGGGCAGGCTTCCCGATGCTGCTGGCTGACAACCTCGTCGGCATCTACCTCTGGGGTTCGCTGACCTACGATGCGTTTGACGAACGCTGCAGCGACGTCGACTCGGTCGTCGTAACGCGGCGCGATTTGAACGACAAGGAGTTCGCGGCGCTGGAGAAGTGGTTTGCGGCGTCCATGGCGCGCAACCGATGGACCGCTCGGCTCGACATGCGGTTCGTCATCGACGGCGAATCCCTCGACGAGAAGTCCCGGTGCTGCGGATTCCAGGAAAGCAGGTTCAAGCGCTATGGCTCGGATGGCAACCCGTTGATCTGGCTGAACATCGAGGAGCGTGGCGTGACCTTGTGGGGCAGAGAGGCGAAGCGGGTCGCGCCCGACGTTCCGCAGGAGTGCCTGGGCACCGCACTGCTTCGGGAACTGGATTACCTGAGGCGTGGCCTCGCGAAGTTCGCGGGACACCGGTCGGTCGATGCATTCCGATACAACGCCTATGCCGTCCTCACCGCCTGCCGCATCATGTACACGGCGCGCCACCGCACCGTCGTCTCCAAGGAGCAGGCATACCGGTGGGCGCTCGATACCGTGACGCCGGAGCTGCGCCGGGTCGCGGCTGCTGCACGGAGGAACCGCCTCGACGGCGAGGGGCAGACAACGCCGGAGCTAGAGAGAGACGCAGCCGCGTTCGTGCGGTTCGCCGAAGAGCGGATACGACCGGCGCCGGCGTCCGCTGTCTCGTGACCGAATGGAGCGGCACCAAGGGAAAAGGAGGGACACTTCCCCAATTTCTATTCCGAAGCGTGTCAAGGAGCTTCGTCTGCCCGGCGACTCCGTCGCAGCCCAAGCCACAAGCCGCAAGCGGCTGACGGCTTCCTGACACTCTATCCCTCTATCCCTCTATCCCTCTATCCCTCGATCTCTCGATCCGTCTCCCCTGCTGATTGTCGATTGTAGATTGGCCGACCCCGAGGCAGATTGACAACCCCGCCCCTCAGTGGCATTTCAGATCGCAGATTGTAGATTCAGGACGGCGTCTCCCCTGCCATCAGCCGCGGCCGCAGGCCGCGAGTTACCAGTCCCCAGTTTCCAGTTCGCAGTTGGCCCCGCGGCCCGGCGGGAATGAGCGGCTGAACGGATTGGTCAGGACTCACAAAGAGGCCGGGGCGGACGAGCCGCCCCGGTTCTTGTTTGCGCTAGACCCTAGTACTCCGCATTGTCTATCTGCGCCTTCTGGAGCGCTCCGGAGTAGTCGATGTACACGGTCTTCGGTTCGGAGAAGATGTCATACGCGGTCCAGCCGCCTTCGCGGCAGCATTCTCCGTCCGCTTGACGGCAAACCTGAACCTGCATACACTTCAGGTGTGAACGAGACCGGAGTCCCCGACTGCCTGACTCGGGCTAGGAATCCGGGAGGTGTGGATTTGCGCACGGCCGACAGTGACCGGACCGATGTTTCCACAGACTCTCTAGTGCAACGGCTGGCAGGCCGTGCGGACTGAACCCGCCCTTGACTGAGTCCCAAAGCAGCCATCACCTCCGAGAGCCCGCAACTATCCCCTCAGCAGTGCCTGAGAGAACGGCTAGCCGATACTCATGACCGCACGTCGCGTCGCGCTGACCATGTTCGCTCTGTTTCTCTACGGCATGTCCGCATCGATTGGACGGCTGCAATTCGTTTCCCTTAGCCAATACGGCCAACTCGTGCTGCTGGCCCCGACGCCACTTGTGAGGATGCTACCCGGGCTGCATAGCCTGCGGGTGGTCGTTCCCTTCCCGGTGGTTTGGCTCACGCCGGTGGCCCTGGTATTCGTCCTGCTTGTCGTCCATCGAACCGGACGCGTGCTACTGGGTCGGATTGCCGAATCCCGAACGCACCTCGCTGTAGCCGGTCTCGCCGTCGGTGGTTTCGTATTCACGCTGGTGCCGCAGACGGCCTTCGGCATATCGATGCGACCGTCGGTCGCCTATCTCGCCATTGCCAGCACCGCGGTTGTGTTTCTGCTGGTCGCAGGCTATCCGATACTGGCGCGATGCGTGGTCCTGCTGCGGCCGCCGTTACGGTTCCTGCTGCACCGGCTCAGACCAGCCCACTTCCTGCTACTTGCGTCAGGCACCGTATTGGCTGTCACCAACCTGATATCCTGGCGGGTATTTCATCACATCCCCCACGTTACGGACAGCGCGGCGCAGATCTTCCAGGGCCGCATCTTCGCATCCGGCCGAATCACCCTGCCCGTCCGATTCGACGACTTCTTCTTCCACCTCGGCTGCCTGGTAAACACCGGCAGGAGCACGTACGCGCAATACCCCTTCGGGCACTCTCTGCTCCTGGCGCTGGGCACGCTGATCCACGCCGAGTGGTTGGTCAATCCCGTGCTCGGGGCGGCCGAGATAGTCGTTCTCTACTTCCTTGGCAAGGAAATCTATGACGAGACCACGGGACGGATTGCGGCCCTGCTCGGCGTTGTCTCGCCTTTCTTCCTCTTCATGTCGTCGGAGTACATGAGCCACACGTCGTGCCTGCTGTTTCTGTCGCTGTTCCTGCTCTTCTTGTTCCGAACGGCACGGCCCCTGCGCGGCGCGCGCCTCCCATCGAGTCTCGCGGATCCGCTTCTCAGTGGCCTTTCCCTGGCGATGGCGCTGAATATCCGGCCGCTCAGCGCACTGGCCGTCGCCATTCCGGTCGCCGGCTACGCAATCTACCTTGTTCTCAAGTCCCATGGCAGGACACTGCCTGCTTTCCTCGTTCTCCTGTTGCCGGTACTGCTGGGTGTCGGGGCATTCGGCCTGTACAACTACCTGACGACCGGAAACCCGCTGCTAACCGGCTACAAGGCCTTCGGTATGCTGGAGCACTTCAACCCTGACTTGGGGTTCGGCTTCCGCGGGCCCATCAAGGGATATCCCGTACACTCGCCCCTGCTGGGCTTCGTGAATACCGGCAACAACTTGAACGCGCTCAACCGGTATCTGTTTGAGGGACCGGTTCCCGGGTTGCTCCCGGTTCTGCTGCTCTTCCTGGCGTACACCCGCAAGCGCGCGGACTACGTGCTGCTAGCGACGTTTCTCGCGGTTCCGACCTTGTACTTCTTCTACTGGTATGAACGTCTCTGCTTCGGCCCCCGGTTTCTGTACGAAGGCCTAGCGCCCATCCTGTTGCTCAGCGCCCGGGGACTCATCGAATTCCCGAGTTTCGCCGGCAGAGTAGCGGGCGCTCAGGCCGAGGCCAAGACGCGCAACCTGATTCTGATCGGAGGCGTCCTCTCTCTCCTCTCTACCGCGGTTGTCGGACTGCCAAGGCTGCTCCACATGTACAGCAACCGGTACTGGTTCGGCACGGACAAACTGGTCTTGACCAAGGTCCAGGAACAGGGTATCAAGAACGCCGTTGTCTTCGTCCCTTCTGACTACTACAGCGCTTGCTTCATCGGCAATACTCTGGACTTCCAGGGTCCCGTGGTCTACGCCGTGGACCGAGACGCCGAGGACTTCCTACTCATGCGGCAATTCCCGGGTCGAGCGTACTACTACGCCGACACGAGCAAGTTCTACCGAATCACAAACATCGACTCGCTTCGCAACGCGCCGGAAGTCAGGGACCTGGAGCAAGCCGGGCAATTCGTGCGACAGCACGGGATTTCCGGATACCGCTTCGTGCTGCTCCGGTACCGCGAGGCCGCGGCTCTTGTGGACACCGGGACTACGCCTTGTCGGACTTTCCGCGATGTCAGCTATGAGCTCGCCCTAGGGCGATTCAAGCTGGGCGACTACCTTCCAGCCATGGCCGTCTTCATGACCAACGATTCGAGTGAGTACTCGCCGTCGTTCGAGCCCATGCGGGAGCACCGCGACTACGTCCGTGACGGATGCCGTTTCACTCTCGTATTCACGGGTGACAACGGCAAGTCACTGGTCTACGACATCCGCCGGATCGCGGATGATCGCAGATGACTCTTGCCGGGCTTGCTCAGGGAACATCCGGTCCGGTCAGTCGGGGACTTCGGGGATGCGCTGGTTGGCGCCCGACGCGCGAGTTCGGATTCGTAGGACTGGCAGTTCCGCTTGACACTGCGGCCCGCGTGATCTACCGGATGATCAGGTCAATCAACACCGACAACAAGAGCCCGGGGCGGACAAGCCGCCCCGGCTGGATTCTGAGTCGGGAACTAGTACTCGGCGTTGTCTATCTGCGCCTTCTGGAGCGCGCCGGAGTAGTCGATGTGGCCGGTTTCTAGAGGAGGTGGACGAATTCCTCGACAGTCAGCCCTGCATGTCGCAGAAGAGCCCGTAGCGTTCCCTTTGCGAGTTCGTTGTGGTCAGGAACTGACAGACGCCGATGCGGTGGTGCCGTCTGCCGGAGAATGATGTGACTTCCGGTCTGATGGTCGACCGCGTAACCCACCTTCTCAAACGCCTTGACCGCGGCCCGGCCTGACGTTGCAGGAAGCCTGCTCACACCGCGACTTCGACTATCTCTTCAGATATGGACGGTGGAACCGGCTCGCCGTGCTTGGCGAGGCTGGTAAGGTATCCCTGGATGGCGTCGGTGGCATTGGCCAGCGCCTCGGCACGGGTCTTGCCCTGAGAGATGCAACCGGGCAGGCTGGGGCACTCGGCCACGAGCATTCCGTCCTCATCCTGCTCAATTATTACGCGATACTTCAACACATACCTCCACTTCCAGTCTAGTAGCGCCGCCACTGAAGTCAACGGGCGCAAGACCGACATGACATCGCGGCTGGGAAACCACTCCTACCGGAAACGCATCAGGGTGTCACCTAAGTCCGGGTGACACCCCGACAATCGTACAGGCTGTTGGCTGCTAGCCGTTAGCCGTGAGCTGGCTAGTATTCCGCATTGTCTATCTGCGCCTTCTGGAGCGCACCGGAGTAGTCGATGTACACGGTCTTGAGCTCGGAGAAGATGTCATACGCGGTCCAGCCGCCTTCGCGGTGGCCGTTGCCCGTGTCCTTCACGCCGCCAAACGGCATGTGGCACTCGGCCCCGATGGTGGGCGCGTTCACGTAGGTGATGCCCGCCTCAATCGTCTCGATTGCCTTCATCGCCAGGTTGACGTTGCGGGTGTAGATTGAGGACGACAGACCATAGGGAGTGTCGTTCAGCACCTTCACTGCCTCGTCGAAGTCTTTGACCTTGATGCAGGAGAGCACCGGCCCGAATATCTCCTCCCGGGCGATGCGCATACTCGGGGTCACGTCACCAAAGACGGTCGGCCTGTAGAAGAAACCCTTGTCAAACGCGCCGCCCTTGAGCGGTTCGCCGCCGCACACGAGTTTGGCTCCCTCTTTCTTGCCGATTTCGACGTAGCCGTGAACCGTGTTCCGCTGCGCCTCGCTCACGCACGGTCCGACTTCGACCGACTCATCGAGCCCGTTGCCGACCTTCAGCTTCGTCGCCCGCTCGACCACCATGCCGACCATCTTGTCGTAGACACCGGCCTGCACGATGAGCCGCGAGGTCGCGGTGCAACGCTGGCCGGTGGTGCCGAACGCGCCCCAGAGCACGCCTTCAAGCGCGACGTCCAGGTCGGCGTCGTCGAGCACTATCTGCCCGTTCTTGCCGCCCAGTTCGAGCGAGCAGCGCTTCAGGTTCTTGCCGCACACCTCGGCAATCCGTCGGCCGACTTCGGATGAGCCGGTAAACGCCACGCCGCAGATGTCCGGGCTCTGCAGCAGCGCCTCGCCCACGGCCGCGCCGGGTCCGTAGACGATGTTCACGACGCCGGCGGGCACACCGGCCTCGCTCAAGGCCGATACGAACTCGTGGACCGACGCCGGGGTAAGGGTCGCGGGTTTGATGACCGCGGTGTTGCCGCAGGTAAGCGCCGGGAAAAGCTTCCACGACGGGATTGCCATCGGGAAGTTCCACGGGCAGATCATGCCCCAGACGCCCATCGGCTGGCGCGTGACATAGGCCATCTTGTTCGCGAGTTCGCTCGGCACGACCGTGCCCCAGAGCCTGCGGCTCTCCCCCGCCGCGTACAGGCCGGTGTCAATCGCCTCCTGCACGTCCCCGCGCGTCTCTTTGAGCACCTTGCCCATCTCGCGCGTCATTATCTTCGCGCACTCTTCCTTGCGGGCAATCAGCTTCTCGGTCGCCCGGCGCATTATCTCGCCGCGCGCCGGAGCCGGCATCGCCTTCCACTTCGGATAGGCCGCCTTGGCCGCGGCCACGGCGTCGGCCACGTCCGGCGCATCGGACGACGGGAACACGCCAATCAGGTCGTCGGTGTCCGCCGGGTTCCGATTCTCGTAGGTCTTGCCGGCCTTCGCCGCCACGAACTTGCCGTTGATGAAGTTCTTGTACTCAGCCATGAAGACTCCTCTAGGATTGAATTGCTCTCACTCTGCCGCCAGCCGGACGGCTTCCTCCGCTGTTGCGGCCGGGACGATGCCTTTGATATCCCATATCCTGAGCCCGACCACCTTCTTGCCCATCTTCAGCGCAAACCCGATTTCGGATAGTGTACCATACGAGCCGCCGACGGCAACCAGTGCATCCGACGTGCGGATTATCGCCAGGTTCCGCGCCTCGCCGATGCCGGTCGCGATGGCGATGTCAACGCAATCGTTGGCCCCGCGCCGGTCCGGCCCGGGCAGAATCCCGATGGCCAGTCCGCCTGCCGACTTTGCCCCGCGACAAGCCGCTTCCATTACGCCGCCCATTCCACCGCAGACAAGCACGGCCCCGGCCTCCGCAATGCCCCGGCCGACAGCCTCAGCCAATCTCCCGAGTTCCGCTTCGCACTCGCCCGCACCGATGACACCGATGTACCTGCAGGGTGAGGTGCCTCCGCTACTCAAAGAGACTGACAATCTGGAACCTGGCCACGTCAACCAGGCCCTTGTCCGTGAGCTTCAACTCCGGAATGACTGGCAAAGCCAGGAACGAGAGTGTGACGAACGGGTTGGCAAGGCGCGAACCCCAGACGTGGGCCTTGTCCAGCAGCTTCGATAGGTTCCCCGCCACTTCCTCGGCCGGCCGGTCCGACATCAGGCCGGCGATCGGCAGCGGCAGGCTGGCCGCGACCTTGCCGCCGGCAACCGCTACGTATCCGCCGCCCATTCGCTTCAGTTCGTTGGCCGCCTTGAGCATGTCCGCGTCGTTCGTACCAACGATGATGATGTTGTGCGAGTCGTGCGCGACCGTGGTGCCGAGTGCGCCCTTCTTCAGGCTGAACCCGGAAACCAGGCCGAGACCGATGCGACCACTGCCTCTGTGTCTCTCGATGACGGCGAGTTTGAGGATGTCGCGTTCCGTGTCGGCCACTACCAATCCCTTCTTCAGCGTCGGAGCGAGTGTATGCTTCTCGGTGATGATTTGGTCCGGTACGAGACGGATGATGCGGCAGAGCTCGCCTTGCGCCCTAATGGCGAAGCTCTTTGCGGTCAGGCTGCCGATTCTCACGGTGCCGGTCACGCTCTTGTCCTTGAAGTCGGGCAGCTTGACCAGCAACTTCCGGTCCTGCGCAACCGGTCGGCCGTTCTTGAGCACCATCCGGACATTGAAGCGCGCGAGATCCCCGACCACGACAAGGTCGGCAGCGTAGCCGGGCGCGACCGCGCCCTTGTCCTTGAGCCCGAAGCATTCCGCCGGGTTCAGGGTGACCATCTGGACCGCTGCGGCCGGTTTCATGCCCTGCGAAACTGCCTTGCGCAACGTGGCATCGAG
>CAYOCZ010000091.1:0-6681 GCA_964402475.1 uncultured bacterium
AGGACTCGTCGGACTTCACCCTCAACTCCTTTGCCATCGGCTCTGATAATACCGCCTACATCGCCTGCGACTACGGCGCCCTCATCGCCCGCAGGCCGTCCGGCAGCATCGCCTGGGAGTTCGTCCTGCCCGACCTCGACCAGATAACGGCCGCGCCCGTGCTCGCCGACGACGGCACAATCCTGATTGGCTGCTCGAATGACTCGATATACGCGCTCAATTCCGACGGCACGGTCAAATGGGCCGACTCCGTGGGCGGGAAGGTGTGGGCGACCGGCGCGCTCGGAACTGACGGCACGGCTTACTTCCAGACCGCGGATTCCATGGTCATGGCTCTGCGCTCGGACGGCACGATTGCCTGGACATTCCCCTCCGGAGGCGGAAACTCGGCACCGGTCGTCGGGACTGACGGCACCGTCTACGCCGTGAACCAGGATGGCATGGCCTACGCCATCAATCCGGCAGACGGCAGTCAGAAATGGGCGTACCCTCTCAACGCCCCGTCGGTCCAGGCGCCCGCGATTGACCAGAGCCGGAACCGGCTGTACATCGTGTCCGACGCCGGCGCGCTCCAGTCCGTCGACTTGACGACCGGAGGCGGCGGTCCGTCGTCCAGCGTCGGGGCCGAGGCGTCGGGGCCGGTACTCGGCCCGGACGGGAGCATCTTCATCAGCGGCGGCGGCGTGCTGACCAAGCTCAGTCCCGACTTCGACAAGCGGTGGACGTTTACCCCGCCGTTGGGCGGCGTCTTGTCGACGCCGGCGATCACGGTCGATGGCTACGTTTACGTGTTGGCCGTAGCGGGCAAGAAGCGACTCGCGCTGCAGTACGAGGACTCGCTCTACGCGGTCGAAGCGGACGGCACGCGGCGCTGGGCCTGTGGTCTCGGCGAGGGTTTCTCGGACCCGGAGTACCCGCTCTCCGCACCCAAGATTGACGCGAGCGGCTTCATCTACGTCGGCGACGGCTTCCGGGCATGGTGCGTGGGCGGCGTGAGCGCTCCGGCCCAGTCCATTTGGCCGACGTACCAGCACGACGCCCAGAACACGGGCCGGGCACGGTGAAGGGGTCAAGGGGTCGAGGAATCAAGGATCCGAGTGCCAGACACTGGATTCCTTGAATCCTAGAATCCTGGAATCCTGCTGATGTTTGACACTGTTCCTCGCCAGCCCGACCACCGGGAAATCGAGCCGCGCATCCTCAAGTTCTGGGCGGACTGCGGCATCTTCGGCAAGCTGGCCGAGCGCAACCGGGGCAAGCCGAAGTTCAAGTTCCTCGACGGCCCGATTACCGCCAACAACCCGATGGGCGTGCACCATGCCTGGGGCCGGACCTACAAGGACCTGTTCCAGCGCTATCACGCCATGCTCGGCCAGGACCAGCGGTACCAGAACGGCTTCGACTGCCAGGGACTCTGGGTCGAGGTCGAGGTCGAGAAGGAACTGGGCTTCAAGTCGAAGCGCGACATCGAGACGTTCGGTATCGACCGGTTCGTCGAGAAGTGCCAGGAAAGGGTGCTGAAGTACTCGCGGATCCAGACCGAGCAGTCAATCCGGCTGGGCCAGTGGATGGACTGGGAGAACTCCTACTACACGATGTCCGAGGAGAACAACTACTCCATCTGGCACTTCCTGAAGAAGTGCCACGAGCGCGGCCTGATCTACGAAGGCACCGACGTGATGCCGTGGTGTTCGCGCTGCGGGACCGCCATCTCCGACCAGGAAATCGCGACCGAGGGCTATCGCGAACTCACCCACAAGGCGGTCTACTTCCGGCTTCCCATCATCGGACGCGAGAACGAGTGCCTGCTGGTCTGGACGACAACGCCATGGACCCTCACCTCCAATGTCGCCGCCGCCGTCCACCCTGAACTCGACTACGTCCGCGCGCGCAAAGACGGCGACGTGTACATCCTGGCGAAACCCCTCCTCCACGTTCTCGGCAAAGAGACGGAGGTCGTTGAAGAGCTCAAAGGCGAGAAGCTCGTAGGCCTGCGCTACAAGGGCCCCTTCGACGAACTCGGACCCCAGCGAGGCGTCGAGCACCGCGTTATTCCGTGGGATGAGGTGAGCGCGGCCGAAGGGACCGGCATCGTCCACATCGCGCCGGGCTGCGGCAAGGAAGACTTCCTCCTCGCCAGGGAGTTCAACCTCGCGGTCATCGCGCCGCTCGGTGAGGATGGCGCCTTCGCGGGCGACTTCGACTGGCTCAAGGGCATGGACGCGCAGGCGGCGGCCCGGCCCATATTCGACAGCCTTGAGAAGAAAGGCCTGCTGTTCGAGGTTGAGGATTACACCCACCGCTACCCGGTCTGCTGGCGCTGCGGTCAGGAGCTGGTCTTCCGGCTGGTCGACGAGTGGTTCGTCTCGATGAATTCACTGCGTGAGGAGATGAAGGAATCGGCGCGGCAGGTGCGCTGGATTCCCGAGTTCGGCTTGGCGCGCGAACTCGACTGGCTGACCAACATGTCCGACTGGTGCATATCGAAGAAGCGCTACTGGGGACTGGCCCTGCCCATCTTCCGCTGCGAGTGCGGCTGGTTCGACGTCATCGGCTCGCGTGAAGAGCTGAAGTCGGAAGCTGTGGCCGGCTGGGAACGCTTCGAGGGGCGCACGCCGCACCGGCCGTGGGTGGACGAAATCCGGGTCACCTGCGGGAAGTGCGGCAAGCCGGTTGCGCGCATCAAGGACGTGGGCAACCCCTGGCTCGACGCCGGCATCGTGCCGTTCTCGACGACACACTACCTCACGAGCCACTCCTACTGGCAGGAGTGGTTCCCGTTCGACTTCATCACCGAGAGCTTCCCGGGCCAGTTCCGCAACTGGTTCTACTCCATACTCGCGATGTCCACGGTGCTGGAGAAACGCTCGCCCTTCAGGACCATCCTAGGCTACGCGATGATGAAGGGCGCGGACGGTCGCGAGATGCACAAGTCCTGGGGCAACGCCATCGACACCGACGAGGCCTTCGACAAGATGGGCGCGGACGTGATGCGCTGGGTCTTCTGCCGCCACAACCCGGTCCAGAACCTGAACTTCGGCTACGCCCTCGGCGATGAGGTCCGCCGTAAGTTCCTGACCCTCTGGAACGTGTACAGCTTCTTCGTCACCTATGCGAACATCGATGGAGTCAGCCCGGCGTCGCTCGCGTCCAAGCCCGGGAAGCCGTCGCTGCTCGACCGCTGGATTCTCTCACGCCTCAACTCACTGGTGAAGCTGTCCCGCGAGCGGCTCGACGATTTCGACCCGTCGTCGGCGCCGCGCGCGGTCGAGGAGTTCATCGACGACCTGTCGGTCTGGTACGTGCGCCGCAGCCGGCGGCGGTTCTGGAAGTCGGCATCGGACACCGACAAGCAGGCCGCATACCGCACCCTATACGGCTGTCTCGTCACGCTCGCGAAGCTCCTCGCGCCGTTCATGCCATTCATCGCCGAAGAGCTGTACCAGAACCTGGTCCAGACGGCAATGAGGGACATAACCAGATTGTCCGACAGTTCGGATCGTGTCCCGGCCCCCGAATCGGTCCACCTCTGCGCCTACCCGGAGCCCGACGCGTCGCTCATCGACGTCGCTTTGGAGAGAGAGGTTGGCCTCGCCCGCTCAGTCGTTTCGCTGGGCCGGGCCGCGCGCGAGAAATCGAACCTCAAGGTCCGCCAGCCGCTGCAGGCGGTAATCGTCCGCCTGAGCGAGCCGGCCGAGAAGGACGCCCTGCTCCGCCACGCCGACACCATCAAGGAGGAGCTGAACATCCGCGACCTCCTGTTCGGCGACAAGGGCGCGCCGTTCCCGCCTGGCTACGCGGTCGAGGAAAACCCGGAGCACGCTATCGGTATCTGCACGGAACTGACGCCCGAGCTCGAGAATGAAGGACTTGTCCGCGAGTTCGTCCGTAAGGTCCAGAACCTGCGCAAGTCGGCCGGATTCGAGGTCACGGACCGCATCCGGCTCCACTATCAGACATCGCCCCGCCTGGCCGCGGCGGTGCGGGCATTCGAAGATTACATCCGGCGCGAGACCCTGGCCTTGGTCGTGACCGAAGAATCGCTGCCCGAACCCGACATCCGGGAGAGCGCGAGAATCAACCGGGAACCGGCCGAATTGGCGCTCAAGAGAGTGAGGGAGTAATGAACAAACGCGAGATGCACAAGTACGAACGGGCACTACTGGCCGAGAAGCAACGGATGCTGAAACAGGGCCGGGTCACCGACGAAGTGATGGACGCCGCCTGTCCGGACGCGACCGGCGACCTTTCCACCCGCCGGACCCACACCGCCGACCAGGGCACCGAGAACTACCGACGCGAGATGGCCTCTCGTTTCAAGACCATCGAAACCGATACCCTGCGCCAGATTGAAGACGCATTGAAACGGATTGCCAATGGCACCTATGGCATCTGCGTATCCTGCGGCGGGCCCGTACCCAAGGCCCGGCTCGAAGTTGTGCCCCACGCCCGGCTCTGCATGAAGTGCCTGAAGAAGCGCCGGTAGGCGACTGTCCCCGCAACGGGCTGTCCCCAGGACCCCAATGACCAAGCCCCAATGCCCATCGGGGCAGTGTGCACCGCGGCATCCACCTGCATGCGCAACCTGAAACTGACCGTCGAGTTCGACGGCGCACGGTATGCGGGCTGGCAGTACCAACCCCGAAATCCAACGGTTCAGGGCGAACTCGAGTCCGCGGCCGGCAAGGTACTCCAGCAGAAGGTCACCGTCTACGGCTGCAGTCGGACCGACGCCGGCGTCTCGGCCCGGGCCTACGTCGCGAACCTCCACACCGGCTCGCCGCTAAGTGTCGAGCGACTGAAGCTCGCGCTCAACCACTTCCTGCCCGAGGACATCCTGGTTCTGTCCATCGAAGAAGCGGAACCGGAATTCCACGCCCGGCACAGCGCGGTAGGGAGAACCTACGCCTACCGCATCGTGCGTAGCAGGTCTCCCCTGCGCCGCCAACACGCCTGGGAGTTCTGGTTCAAGCTGGACGTCGAGAAGATGCGCAAGGCGACCCCGCTCTTCGTGGGACGGAAGGACTTTCAGCCGTTCTGCCAGACCCGTGACGCGAACGGGTTCTGCACGGTGGAATCGGTCTTGGTTGACGTAGATGGCGACGAAGTAACCGTGACGGTGCGCGGAGGCCGATTTCTATACAAGATGGTCAGGCGGATTGTGGGCGCGATGGTCGCCTGCGGCTCAGGCCGGCTCACTCAGAGGGACATTCGCGCCGCGCTCGCGGGCAAACACTGCCGGCCGTTCACTACTGCACCCGCCCGCGGCCTGTTGCTCGACTCGGTCGAATACCAATAGGGGACTGTCCCCGCACTGTCCGACAGGGGCCTCTGAGGCCGATGGGGCTGTCCCCAGAACCCCGGTGACCAATCAAGTCCCAATGTCCAGGTCCGCGGATGGAACGGAGAGGCGGCTTGGTCATTTCCCCGATTCGTCATTGACTGGGAATTGGCTCTTGGGACTTGGTCATTGAGCGCAGCCCGAGCAGCGGGCAGCCGCGTCATCCAGCGCCTGCTTCGCGGTCTTGGCCCCCAGCATTGCCTGCTGGCTCGCATCCGTCTGTTCTCGACCCCGAATGGGCAATCGTAGCTTGTTCTCTCGCGTGCCCGACTCGCGGTACCGGTCCTGCCGGGAGGATCAACCGAGGCAGCAGTACCGGCGCGAATCGTTCGCAGCATCAGATGGTCTAAGAGTATTCGAAAATATGGATATTTATATGAGCATCAAAGACAAACTGTTGAATCGGGCAGGCTGGGTGCGAGGCAACATGAACTGGCTGATCTTGGTTGTGGTTGCCGTGGTAGTGGCCATGGTGGCAGCTACGCTGTCATAGTTGCTGGTCATCCCCTTGCTTCAGTGGGCCGACTTGCTGTGGCCCTGGAAGGAAAACGAGGTTCTCCGGGTACAAGCAGGCGAGGGCCGTTCCGGCCCTCGCCATTGTACTATCGAAGCCGCTGACGCTACTTCAGAACCGAGACCTTGCGGTGCGCAACCTGTGAGCCGGCGGTCAGCTGATACAGGTACAGGCCGTTGCCGACCGGCCTGCCCGCGTTATCCTGCAGGTTCCAGTTGACCGTGTTCACGCCCGCCGGCATCTGCCCGCTGCACAAAGTCCGCACCAGCGCGCCCGACGTCGAGTAGACGCGCAGGGTGACATTCGCCGCCTTGGGCAGGTTGAACCGGACCGCGCTGTGTCCGACCACCGGATTCGCGCCGACGGTTGAGAACTCAATCGGCTGAACTGCCGGAGTCTCGCTGACGCCGATCAAGTACGGCTCAATCCAGTCGAGGAGAGAAGGCTCGTCGAATCCTTCCATGCTGCCGACCACGAGCCCGGTCGGATCGACCACGTAGTTGAGCGGGACGATGCCTTCCATCCTGTACGCGTTCCACGCCGTGGCATCGTCGCGGAGGAACGGGTACGTGTGCTGACGGGCAAAGACCTTGACCACAGCATCCATGTCCTCGTACAGGTTGATGGCGAGGGGCATGTATCCTCGGCTGCCGTAGTCATCATACATGGCCTGAACTCGCGGCAACTCCGCGAGGCTGACACTGTCGAATGATACCCAGAAGAAGAGATGCAGGACGTGGCCGGCGTACTCCCCGGGGATTACGTGCGACACGAGTGCCGTATCCGGCAGCGTGACGCTCGGCGCCGAGTCGCCCGGCTGCGGCCA
>CAYOCZ010000091.1:6781-10417 GCA_964402475.1 uncultured bacterium
GAACTCCATCGGCTGAACCGTCGGAGCTTCTTTCACCCCGGTCATATACGATTCGAGGTAGCTACGGATGGTACCCTCGTTCCACCCCACCGCGCCGTATCTAACCGTGTCGTTCGGGTCAATCACATAGTTGACCGGGATGTAGCCGCTGATGTTGTACAAACCCCAGGCCGTGTAGTTCGCATCGTTCAAGACAGTGACGCCATACTGACTGGCATACTGCTTCAAGATTGCCGGCGATTGCTTCAGGCCGATGGCAAGCGGCATGTAGTTCATGCCCTGGTAATCCAGCATCATCTGCTGAATGCGCGGAAACTCCGCGCGACAGAGGGGTCAGGTCGACGTCCAGAAGAAGAGCTGGACCACCTGGCCCTGGTAGTCGTAGAGCGAGTGATTCACGCCTGCCGTATCCTGCAGGGTGAATTCCGGCGCCAGCGTGCCCGGCTGCGGCCACGCCACTACCATGGCGGGGATGGCAGCCAGGACGACCAGTGCCAACAGTAACTTACGCATAAACAGACACCTCCTGTGTGCCGGTATCCCGGCACAAGTCATGACTTAGGAGCCTGCATAGATTCTAGACCCCTGTCTGTGTGAGTCAAGCCGCATTGCGGCAAGTCGACGGGCTCTAGACCGGGGTAGTCAGTGCGCGGCGCCGGGTTCAGCGCAGCCAAGTTCGAACAGCCGGTCGCGGAAGGCCACGTAGCGGACCAGCTCGCCCATCTCGAAGACGATGTGCGGGTGCGTCAGGTATTCCATTCCCGGCCTCACCTGCATCCCGTCCGGAACCGCGATCGCCGGCTCGGCATCGATCGCGAAGTTCGCGAGGAAGCCGTCATCGGACAGCCGCTCGTACGGGTAGTACTGGACACAGAACTTCCGTTCCATGTCGTGATAGAGGAAATCGATGTCGAGCATCGACTCGTACCGGCACTTCGGGCACTGGAACACGTTCACGGTCCCGGCCAGGAGCAGTTCTTTGGCGTCCGGGTCCTGGGTCACGTTCATCGAACGCCAGACCGTGGTCGAGGACTCCTCACCGCAGGCCGGGCACTTGGCCTCGACCGATTCCTTCACCGACATCGCCGACTCCCGGCTCCCGGATTCAACCACAAAGACACAGAGGCATCAAGGTCCGGACAAGAAAACCCCTGCCGGTTCATATGCCCTCTTTGTGTCTTTGTGCCTTGGTGGTAGACTCCGCTCCCGTCTTCATCCTTCCGCCTTCATCCTTCTCTTCCTACCCCAGCGCAGCTTCGCGGTCAGCACCCGATCGCTGCTGAATACGCGAGCCGCGACGAAGATGCAGGCGGCCGCGAACAGCGCCATGTAGGCGAACCCGGCGAACACGATGCCGTAGTTCCCGAAGAGAATCGCCTTGGGTGCGAGGAACGGATACGAGAAGGGTATCGCGTACATCAGTATCTTGATGGGCAGGGACGCAGCCTCGATATTGAGGAACACGCCGAGGAAGTAGGGAATCATCACGAACATCATCAGCGGCGTAATCGCCACCTGCGCGCTCTTCGCGTCGTCGGCGAATATGGCCAGCAGCGTTGCCAGCGATAGCCCGCAAAGCACCGCCAGGAACAGCGACACGGCAAGCAGCACATAAGACTGCGGCCCAAGCGTCAGCCCGAGCTCGGAAAGCGCTGTCGCGTCTGCCGCCCCAGCCGGCGCGCTCATCCTGCCGACGCCCAGTGACCCGGTCCAATAGACCATCGCAACCATGAAGATGCCGGACACCACCAACGCCACGAGGGCCGCCCCGACCATCTTCCCGATAACGATACTTGTCCGGTTTATCGGCACGGTCAGCAGAGTCTCAAGCGTCTTGTTCTCCTTCTCCTGCCCGATTGACGCGGCGATCATCTGGCTCGAGTAGATGAGGACCATCAGCAGCACGATGGGAATCATGAAGGTCTGTGACATCACGAGCCCGCTCAGCACGTCGGCATTGCCCCTGACCACCTTGTCCCTGACCACGACAAACTCGGTGGTCCGGAGCGGGTTCTGCAGGTTCTCCGGTCCGGTTCCGGGATAGGCGCGCTCCAGGTAGGCCTGCGCGAGCCGCTCGTTCGCCTTGTCGAAGAGGGACTTGAGTTTGATGCTCTTCTCCATCTGGGTGATTGAGAAACCGCGGACGATGTTGTAGACCTGTATCTCAGCGGTCTCGAACGCCTGGATTCGATGCTCCAGGCTCTCCGGTATGACCACCAGCCACGTGACTCCTGCGGTTCGTGCCAAGGCCAGCAACTCGTCGAGGTTGCCCTCGGCCGGGATGAGCGTCGTCTTGTCACTCTCGAGTGCCTCCAGCACGCTCTGCGACAGGGCCGTCCGGTCATTGTCGGCAACGATGACGGTCTGAGGTCGCGACGACTTGGCCCGTTCGCCCCTGATTGCCCTGCCGATGAACAGGAACACGACCATTATCCCGACAAACGGCGCGAGCATTTGCGGGGTCAGAAGCTCCCGCGCCTCCTTGACGATGATGTTAGTGACTACGCGCATGAGAACAAATACCTAATTCCTAATTGCCAATTCCCAAACAATGTCCAAGCGCGGGAAATGACTAATGCCGGACCGTCCTGCCCCGCGCATTCGGTCATTCGGGCTTGATTAGGAATTAGTAATTGGCAATTGGTCATTGTAGATGTTCCATCTTCAGGAACACTTCTTCGAGGTTTCGGCACCCGTGCTTGTGCTTCAGTTCCTCGGGTGCGCCGGTCTCGATTATCTCGCCCTGCTTGATGAGCGCGACCCGGTCGGACAGGAACTCGACCTCGAGCATGTTATGTGACGAAAGCAGCACGGTCGTCCCCTGCCGGGCGAACTCCCTTACCCGGTTCCGGATTCCCATCGAGTTCGACACGTCCAGGCCCGAAGTCGGCTCGTCCAGAATCGCCAGCCTCGGCTTCGTCATCAGGGCCCGGGCCAGCAACAGCTTCCGTGCCATGCCCTTCGAATAGGTCTTGACCCTGTGCCGGATGCGCTCGCCCAGGTCGGCGAGTTCCGTCCCCTGCTCGACCATTGCGTCCCGGTCGCGGTTGTCCTGAGTATAGAAGGTAGCCATGAACCGCAGGTAGTCGAGCCCAGACAGGTTCTTGTATGCTCCGGCGTCCTCGGGCAGGTAGCTTATCAGGCGGCGCGCGTCACCCGGTTTCTCCGCCACGTTGATGCCGAACACGCTCACCGAGCCGGACGACGGCCGGAGCAGGGTCGAGACGATACGCAGGGTCGTGGTCTTGCCCGATCCGTTCGGCCCGATGAGGCCGAACACCTCGCCCGGCTTGATGTCGAACGAGATGCCGGCCAACGCCCGAAGCCCGCCGTAGTTGCGGGTCAGGTCACGCACCGAGCAGGCGTATTCCATTGCCTGCAATTATATGCTGATTTCTCAATCGTCCAAGGCCTGCGTGAGCGGAACCTCTTTGGACTGCGGGAGCGCAGCTCCCCGCCTTTCCGCCTTCATCCTCTTCCGTCTTCATCCCTCTCGTCATTGCTCCTCTGAAAGCTCCCCTGAAAGCTCATCTGAAAGCTCGTCAGAAAGCTCCCAAGAAGGCTCATTCGAAGGCCTACTGCATCGCTCATTCCATTGCTCATCTCAATGCTTGTCACATCGCTTCGCGCATCGCT
>CAYOCZ010000092.1:0-7725 GCA_964402475.1 uncultured bacterium
CCCGGCTCTCAGCCTGCTGACGCCACCCTCTCGGTCGACCTGTCCAGCCAGATGCCGCCGGTCGGAAACCAGGGCTCCCAGGGTTCGTGCACCGCGTGGGCCATCGGGTACTACCAGAAAACCCACTACGAGTGGCTGGAACACCAATGGGACCTATCCCAGACCAGTCACCAGTTCAGCCCGGCGTTCATCTACAACCAGATAAACGGCGGCGCGAACCAGGGCTCGGGTTCCAACTCCGCCTACGCCCTGATTGCCGACCAGGGGTGCGCGAGCATGGCCGATTGCCCCTACAACCAGGGCAACTACACGTCGTGGCCATCCGAATCGGCCTATGCCCGCGCCATACCGTACCGCGGCAGCACGAGCCGCTGGTTCTCGATGACCGACTCCGTGGGCATCAACAAGGCCCGGCAGCGCCTCGACAGCGGGTACACGACGGTCATCGGTATCAGTGTCTACTCCAACTTCGACAACATCCATAACTACAACTACACGTACTGCGTGGCCGACAAGTACGGCACCAACCGCGGCGGCCACGTCGTGACCATCGTCGGCTACAACGACACCATGACCACGAACGACGGCACCGGCGCCTTCAAGTTGGTCAACTCGTGGGGCACGGGCTGGGGCCTGTCCGGATACTGGTGGATGTCCTACGTCGCGGCCACCAACGCGGAGCTCTCCGCCCAGGTCGGCCTCTACCAGGACGACCGCATCGCCTACGCGCCGACCATGCTCGGGCGCGTACGCCTCACGCACGCTGCCCGGGACAAGATCGGCATCCGCCTCGGCGTGGGCACTGCCTCCTCCCAGCTCTGGTTGAAGAACCTCCGGACGTGGCGTTACCCGAAAACCGACCGCGCGTTCCCCGGCCACAACATCGTCTTCGACATGACCGAAGGCGAGCCGCTCATCACCAGCGGCCAGACCGATTCGGTCTTCGTGCGGGCGATTGACGACGTTTCGGACTCCAAGACCGGCACCATCGACTACTTCGCGGCCCAACACCTGACGTGGAACGCGACCGGTATCTCCTCGGATACGCCGGTCAGCATTCCGGACTACAACACCGCGGTCTTTGCCCAGGCCAAAATCCCCAAGCTGCATGACGTCGGCGCTTACCAGCTCACCGCACCCACCGGCACCGTGGATTCCGGTTCGTCGGCTGCGCCGCAAGCCTGGGTGAAGAACTACGGCACTACCGCGGCAACGTTCCCGGTGGTCTTCGGCATCGGTACGTACGCGGACACCCAGAACGTAACCAACCTGGCTGCCGGTGATTCGGCCCTGGTGAGCTTCGCTTCCTGGACCGCGACCGCGCGCGGCGCGAACGCTACCCGCTGCTCCACCGGCCTCAGCGGCGACTGGTGTCCAGCCAACGACAAGAAGACCGGCTCGGTGATTGTGCGGGTGCGGGACGTCGTCTGCACGCAACTCCTCGCGCCCCCGGACACGGTTGACTCCGGCGCGACGGTCACGCCGCGGGCAGTGGTCCGGAACCTCGGCACCACGAGCGAGACCTTTGACACGCGCCTCGCCATCGGCCTCGACTACGCGGACACGGTCTCGGTCACCCTGGGGGTAGGAAGGAGCGATACGCTTGACTTCGCCGGCTGGAGCACGCTCACGCTCGGCACCTTCCCCATCGCCTGCTCCACGATGCTCGCAACCGACATGAACCCGGCGAACAACGCTATACAAGACTCGGTTGTGGTCAGGGTAACCACCGGCGTCGCCGAGCAGTCGAGCCTGCCCCGAGTCCTCACGCTCGAACGGCCGCTGCCTGACCCGATGCGCGGCCACGCCACAATCCGGTTCAGCATCCCGCGCCGGACTCGTGCAAGCGTCAGCATCCACTCCGCCACCGGCGCTCTGGTCAGGGGCCTCTCCGGCCCCCAGTCCCTGGCCCCCAACACCTACTCCCTCACCTGGGACGGCCGCGACGACCACGGCCGCCGCCTGCCGCAAGGCATCTACTTCTGGCGCTTGGAGAGTGAAACCACCACCCTCACCCGCAAAGCCATCAAGATAGACTAGGGCCGACCGAAGCTCGGGGCGGGACGCACATCGTCCCGCCCCTTCAGCCGTCCGGCCGCCGGATCTGTCTGTTCACTGCCGCCTGCCTGAGGGAAACTAACAACTCACGGTCCACGGCCGCGCGGCCTTGACGTCCGCGCAAAGTCATGTATACTGTATGAGTGACGATGCCCAGGGGCGCGGGCCGCCATCGGCTTCCTGCCGTTTCCGCTATCCTTGAATCCGGGCTCTCGCTGTTCAACACCGACCGCCATCATTCCCCTGCCGGGAGGTACTCAATTAAACTCAGAGTCTATCCCCGCTACTTTGTCCTGCTCGTCGCTGTGCTGCTGGGTCAGCTCGTGGCTCAGGCTGAACCGCTACATCCGTGCGGATTGATTCACGAGGACCCGCGCACGATTCCTTGGATGGTCCAGGACAAACTCGTTCCGGGCGTTCCCCGCCGCCTGAGTGTCTCGGTCGACCTGTCCAGCCAGATGCCGCCGGTCGGAAACCAGGGTCAGCAGGGCTCGTGTGCCGCGTGGGCGATCGGCTACTACCAGAAGACTCACTACGAATGGCTGGAGCATGAGTGGAACTTGAGCCAGACCAGCCACCAGTTCAGTCCGGCGTTCATCTACAACCAGATCAATGGCGGCGCAGACTTGGGTTCAGGCTACTCGGACGCCTTTGCGCTGATTACCGACCAGGGATGCGCGACTATGGCCGACTGCCCCTACAACCAGAACGACTACACGACCTGGCCTTCCGAATCGGCCTATGCCCGCGCCATCCCGTACCGCGGAGGCCAGGCCCACTGGTTCTGGATGAAGGATACCACCGGCATCAACCAGGCCAAGCAACGCCTCGACTCCGGATACACCACCGTCATTGGGATTAATGTCTACTCCAACTTCGACAACATCGATAGCTTCGACTACACCTACTGCGTGGCCGACACCTACGGCGGGAACCGCGGCGGCCACGCCGTGACCATCATCGGCTACAACGACACCATGACCACGAACGACGGGACCGGCGCCTTCAAGATGATCAACTCGTGGGGCACGGGCTGGGGCCAGTCCGGATTCTGGTGGATGTCATACGTCGCAGCCCGGAATCCGGCGCTCAGTGCGCAGGCCGGTTTCTACCTCGACGACCTCACCGGTTACTCGCCGACCATGCTCGGCCGCATGAAAATCACGCACGCAGCCCGGGACAGAATCGGCATCCGCCTCGGGGTGGGCCGCCCTTCCTCCCCCAACTGGACAAAGAACTTCCGCACGTGGCGGGACCCAAAAACCGACCGGGCCTTCCCCGGCCACAACCTCGTCTTCGATATGACCGAGGGCGAGCCATACATCACGAACGAGACGACCGACACGGTCTTTGTGCGGGTGATTGACGACAGCTCGGACTCGAAGACCGGCACCATCGACTATTTCGCGGCCACGCACCTGGCGTGGAACGTAACCGGCGTCTCCGGCGACACGCCGGTCAGCATCCCGGACTACAACGTCGGGGTCTATGCCCGGGCCGTAATCCAGCAGACTCTGGACGTCGGCGTCACCCAGATTGTCGCGCCCACCGGCACCGTCGACTCCGGTGCGACCATCACCCCGCAGGCCCGGGTCAAGAACTACGGCACGTCCACAGTCTCGTTCCCGGTCACGTTCCGCATCGGTTCCTTCTACGACAACTCCCAGACCGTAACCAACCTCGCGCCCGGTGACTCAGTGTTGGTGTCATTCACCTCCTGGACCGCGCTGCAACGCGGGACCCACGCCACGCGCTGCACCACCGCCCTCACGGGCGACCAGGACCACACCAACGACACCCTGTCCGGCACGGTCACTGTGCGGGTCACCAACGTCGGCGTAACCGCGATTGGGGCGCCGACGGGTACGGTGGACTCCGGTACGACTATAACCCCGAAGGGCCGGGTCAAGAACTCCGGCACCGACGCCGCGACGTTCCCGGTTACATTCCGCATCGGCACGAGCTACACCAATACGCAGACCGTCACCAGCCTCGCGGCCGGCGACTCAATCCAGGTCAGCTTTGCCAACTGGACCGCGGCCCCGCGCGGCCTGCTGGCTACGCGCTGTTCCACCGCCCTCACCGGCGACCAAGTCCACAGCAACGACACACTCTCGGGTTCGGTGATGGTACGGGTCACTGATGTCGGCGTAACGGCTATCGTCGCGCCGACGGGTACAGTGGACTCCGGTGCGACCATAACTCCGAAGGGCCGGGTGAAGAACTATGGCACCGGGGCCGCCACGTTCCCGGTCACCTTCCGCATCGGCACGAGTTACACCAATACGCAGACCGTCACCAGCCTTGCGGCCGGTGACTCGGTGCTGGTGTCATTCACCAACTGGATCGCTGGTCAGCGCGGCACGTATGCCACGCGCTGCTCCACTGCTCTCACAGACGACCAAATCCACGCCAACGATACGCTCTCGGGCTCGGTGATTGTGTGGGTGACCAATGTCGGGGTAACCGCAATCATCGCGCCGCCCGACACCGTCGACTCCGGCGCGACCGTTACTCCGCAGGCCCGGGTCAGGAACTACGGCACCGATGTCGTCTCGTTCCCGGCCTTCTTCCGCATCGGCTCTTTCTACAACAACTCCCAGACCGTCACCAACCTTGCGCCCGGTGACTCCGTGCTGGTGTCATTCACCAACTGGATCGCTGGTCAGCGCGGCACGTATGCCACGCGCTGCTCCACCGCCCTGTCGGGCGACCAGAATCACGCTAATGATACGCTCTCGGGCTCGGTGACGGTCCGGGTCACCGACGTCGGGGTAACCGCGATTGTGGCGCCGCCCGACACCGTCGATTCGGGCACCGTTGTTACCCCGCAGGCCCGGGTCAGGAACTACGGCACCGGCGCTGCAACGTTTCCGGTGACATTCCGCATCGGCTCGACCTACACCAATACCCAGACCGTCACCAACCTTGCCGCCGGCGACTCGGCGCTGGTGTCATTCACCACCTGGACCGCGACGCAGCTCGGCACCTTCGTCAAGCGCTGCTCGACCGCCCTGACGGACGACCAGATCCATAACAACGACACCCTGTCCGGTACGGTCACTGTGATACCTGTACCGGTCGTAGACGTCGGTGTGACCGCGATAGTCGCGCCCAGCGGCACCGTCGATTCGGGCACCGTTGTTACCCCGCAGGCCCGGGTCAAGAACTTCGGCAACACCACCGCCTCGTTCCCGGTCACTTTCCGCATCGGCGCCTTCTACAACAACGCCCAGAACGTCTCCAACCTCACGCCCGGGGACTCCGTGCTGGTGTCATTCACCAACTGGACCGCGCTGCAACGTGGCACCCACGCCACCCGCTGCACCACCGCCCTCACGGGCGACCAGGACCACAGCAACGACGCACTGTCCGGCTCGGTAACGGTGCGGGTGACCGACGTTGGTGTGACCGCGATCGTCGCCCCGACCGCCACGGTCGACTCGGGCACAACCGTCACGCCACAGGCACGGGTCAAGAACAACGGTACTTCCGCTGCGACGTTCCCGGTCTTCTTCCGCGTCGGTTCCTCCTACACCGACACCCAGACGGTCACCAGCCTTGCAGCCGGCGACTCAGCGCTGGTATCGTTCAGTACCTGGACCGCTGGTCAACGCGGCACGTATGCCACGCGCTGCTCCACTGCCCTCACGAACGACCAAGTCCACGCCAACGATACGCTATCGGGATCCGTGACGGTGCGAGTGACCAACGTCGGCGTGACCGCAATCGTCGCGCCGCCCGACACTGTCGACTCGGGCACCGTTGTTACCCCGCAAGCCCGCGTCAGGAACCACGGCACCGACGCCGTATCGTTCCCGGTCATCTTCCGTATCGGCTCCTTCTACTCCGACTCCCAGACTGTCTCCAACCTCGCGGCCGGGGACTCGGTCCAGGTCAGCTTCACCAACTGGACCGCGTCGCAGCTCGGCACCCACGTTAAGCGCTGCTCGACCGCCCTGACGGGCGACCAGGTCCATAGCAACGACACCCTGTCCGGCACGGTCACCGTGGTGCCTGTACCGGTTACCGACGTCGGCGTGACCACGATTGTGGCACCCACCGGCACGGTCGACTCGGGCACCGTCATCACCCCGAAGGCCCGGGTCAAGAACTATGGCAACTCGGCCGCTACCTTCCCGGTCACGTTCCGCATCGGTTCCTTCTACTCCAACGCCCAGACTGTTTCCAACCTCACAGCCGGTGACTCCGTGCTGGTGTCCTTTGCTTCCTGGACCGCTCTGCAGCGGGGTACCCACGTCACGCGCTGCACGACGGCGCTGACGGGCGATGAGAACCACAGTAATGACACGCTGTCCGGCTCAGTAGCAGTGCGGGTCACCAATGTCGGCGTGACCGCGATCGTCGCTCCCGCCGGTACGGTTGATTCCGGGACGAGCATCACCCCGCAGGCTCGAGTCAGGAACTACGGCACGGACGCCGTGACATTCCCGGTCACCTTCCGCATCGGGACGAGCTACACCAATACCCAGACTGTCACCAGCCTTGCGCCTGGCGACTCGGTTCAGGTCAGCTTCACCAACTGGACAGCGGCGTCGCGCGGCCAACTGGCTACGCGGTGCTCAACCGCCCTGGCGAACGACCAGAATCACTCGAACGATACGCTTTCGGGCTCAGTGACGGTACGGGTGACCAATGTCGGCGTGACCACAATCGTCGCGCCCACCGGCACGGTGGACTCAGGTACGAGCGTTACCCCGCAGGCCCGAGTGAGCAACTACGGCACTGATGCGGTCTCATTCCCGGTCTTCTTCCGGATTGGCTCCTTCTACACCAACTCCCAGAATGTCTCGAACCTCGCACCCGGTGACTCCGTGCTGGTGTCCTTCACCACCTGGAACGCGCTGCAACGGGGCACCCATGTCACGCGCTGCTCGACTGCCCTGGCTGGCGACCAGGTCCACGCCGACGACACGCTGTCCGGCTCGGTGACCGTACGAGTCATCGATGTCGGCGTGACCGCGATTGTGGCCCCGCCCGACACGGTCGACTCCGGCGCGACCATTACTCCGCAAACCCGGGTCAAGAACTACGGCACCGGCGCAGCGACCTTCCCGGTCACGTTCCGCATCGGCACGGATTACACCAATACCCAGACCGTTACCAACCTTGCGGCCGGCGAATCAACGCTGGTGTCCTTCGCCAACTGGACCGCGACGCAGCTCGGCACCTTCGTCAAACGTTGCACGGCTGCTCTCGCCAGCGACGTCGCCCCGGCCAACGACACACTGTCCGGCACGGTCTTCGTGCGTGCTGCGCCGGTCGCAGACGTCGGCGTGACCCAGATTGTGGCGCCCACCGGTACCGTCGACTCCGGCACGAGCATCACCCCGCAGGCCCGGGTCAGGAACTTCGGCACGTCCAACGCCTCGTTCCCCGTGACCTTCCGCATCGGGGCCTTCTACACGAATTTCCAGAATGTCTCCAACCTTGCGCCCGGTGACTCCGTGCTGGTCTCCTTCACTTCCTGGACCACGCTGCAACGTGGGACCCACGTCACGCGCTGCACCACCGCCCTCGCTGGTGACGAGAACCATAGTAACGACGCTCTGTCCGGGTCGGTCGCGGTGCGGGTGACGAACGTCGGTGTTACCACAATCGTCGCGCCCACCGGCACGGTGGACTCAGGTACGAGCGTTACCCCGC
>CAYOCZ010000092.1:7825-10269 GCA_964402475.1 uncultured bacterium
CTCGAACCTCGCACCCGGTGACTCCGTGCTGGTGTCCTTCACCACCTGGAACGCGGAGCAGCGTGGCACCCACGTCACGTGCTGCTCTACCGCGCTCGCTGGAGACCAGTATCACGCCAATGACACACTCGCGGGCTCGGTGACCGTGCAGGTGACCGATGTGGGCGTGACCGCCATTCTCGCGCCGTTCGACACCGTCGACTCCGGGGCAGCAGTCACCCCGCAGGTTCGGGTCAGGAACTGCGGCACGTCCGCCGCTACCTTCCCGGTCATCTTCAGCATTGACACCACCTACTCCGATTCCCAGAGCGTTAGCAACCTGGCCGCCGGAGATTCTGCCCTGGTGACCTTTGCCGCGTGGACCGCGACCGCGCGCGGCACCAACGTCACCCGGTGCTCCACCGCGCTCAGCGGTGACAACAACCACGCCAACGACACGCTGCACGGTTCGGTGTACGTGCGCGTACGCGACGTCGCCTGCACTCAACTCCTTGCGCCGCCGGACACGGTCGACTCCGGGGCAACGGTCACGCCACGCGCCGTAGTCCAGAACCTCGGCACGACGAACGAGACGTTTGACACGCGGTTCGCCATCGGCGCCAACTACGCGGATATAGTATCGGTCACCCTGGCGGCCGGAGCGATCGATACAATAGGTTTTGCGGATTGGACCGCACTCGCGCCCGGGACATTCCCGACAGTCTGCGCCACAATGCTCCCGACCGATATGAATACGGCAAACGACTCGCTGCCTGACTCAGTTGTGGTCGCGATCTACACCGGCGTGGTCGAACTCCAAGTCCTGCCCGGAGTGCTCGCGCTCGAACGGCCAGCGCCTGACCCGATGCGTGGACGGGCCACAATCCGGTTCAGCATCCCGCACCGGGCCCAGGTGAACGTTGCGGTCCGCTCCACAACCGGTGCCCTCGTGCGAACCCTCTGCAACTCCAATCTGCTCCCTGCTTTCTACTCCCTGACTTGGGACGGCCGCGACGACAGAGGTCGGAGCGTCGCGCCGGGCGTCTACTTCTGGCGCCTCGAAAGCGAGAGCACCGCGCTCACGCGCAAGGCAGTCAAGATCGACTAAACCCGACGAATCTCAGGGGTGAGTGGCACAAAGGTCCGGATGTCTCTACGTCTTGGTGGTGACGTTCCACTTCCGCGGTTCTGCGTTCTGGTTTCTGCTATCTGAATTCTGCTCTATCCGGGTCGTTGACCGCCTTGCCATCAATCGGGCAAGCGCCTTTCGGGTACACCGGCCGGTCGTTGGGCCAGACGCCGCAGTCAATCGGCCCGAGTGCCTCGGCGACGTCTACCGGGCAGCGCCCGTACATCTTGTGGAAACCCTCGAGTGTCTGGCACCCGTCCGATGTCCTGCCGCATTGCGGGCAGGTGAACTTGGGAGAAACCGAGACCCCGACCCGCGGGAAGTACCCGTCGAAGGGAACCGCAGCCCGGCACTCGATGCAGGTCGAGCCGTTGAGCCGTGAGTAGTTGATGCGTTCGACCAGCGCCGCCTGCTCGGCCCGGCCTTCGTCTTCAAACCTGATTGCGCGCGCATTGAGCATCGGGAAGTCGAGGTTCAAGGCGTCGGCGATATAGTAGGGCGCCGGCGCGGTCTGTAGGAACGGTCGGGCCAGAACCGAACGCGGCACCGCCTCGCGACCCCAACCACTCCGGCCGAGCACCGGCACGAACACCGCGGCGATAAGCAGGCCGATGATGAGCCCGATACTGCCGGCCGCGGCGCGGCCACAGCTTGTCCTGCCCCAGGCCGGGTTTGCCTTGAGCAGCCGGAGTGTGGCCGGCACGAGCATCACCACCGCGAGTGCCGCGATTCCGAATCCGACGAACCCGGCCGTGTAGGAGTGGAACAGACGGTGGACAAGCGAGTAGGCGGCGAACCCGGCGAGGATGCCGCCGATTATCCGAACAATATCGGACAGGGCTAAGAAGAGCCCGCGCCGCACCTCGGCAAAGATGCCGAGCCCGACGAAAAGGATGACGAGCGCGTCGGTGAACAGCGCCACCAGAGATTATAGACCGGAAAGCGTATCCAGGACAGCCGAGGAAGTCAGGAGTCAGAGCCGCGGATGCTCGCTACGCTTCGGGCGGAGCGGGGTCGCGCGGCAGCGTGAAACCGAATTTGCTGCCCTTGCCCGGCTCGCTCTCAACCCACGCCTCGCCGCCGAGTTTCTCCATGATGCGGCGCACGATGGAAAGTCCCAGTCCCTGGCCGGTGGCGCGGGCCTGGTGCAGCCGGGTGAAAGGCACGAACAGCCGCGCCTGCTGTTCCGGCGTCAGCCCGGGCCCATCGTCCTTGACCCAGAACCGGGCTTGCTCGCCCACGACCTCGCCGCCAAGTTCGACCTTCGGCGGCTTGCCGCCGTACTTCATCGCGTTCGACAGGTAGTTGGCCCAGACCTCCTCAAGCCACGGCCCGT
>CAYOCZ010000093.1:0-10251 GCA_964402475.1 uncultured bacterium
ATTCCGGGAAGCTTCGGGACATCTTGGCAGATTCCGCCCGCCGATTTGACATCCCTCCCCGTCAGTCCTAGAATTGACCCATGCCCGAGTCGTGTCCGGGGCAGGCGGCTCTCAAGTGGGCGGAGTGACGTCGCGAACTTGCCCCGCCTCTCTCCGCGCCGGTAGTGGGGACCGGCCAAGACAAGGGTCGCCTAGGGACGAGGCGCAGTCGGTCCAAGAGAACAAGCAGGGAGGTAAACGTGAAGACCGCCGCTGTAGTACTGGCGTTCGGAATGCTGGTTGGTGGCACTGGAAGGTCAGCCTATTGCCTTGAGAACTACTCGCCTTTGGGCAAAGGCTACGAGTGGAAGTATACGACGACCGAGATCAGCTTGTGGTCTGCTTACAGTCGGAAACCGGATCGAGTCGAGACTACGGCCGCCGCCTACACCACGGAACTCAGATGCATCGGAAGACTGCCGATGCTGGATGGACGAAAGGCATGGGCGCTCCGGCGTCGCGTCCAGTACAACGCGAAGACCGAACGTACGTGGTCAGCAAGAGACACCGCCGCGAAGACGGATACTCTGTACACAGACAAAGTGGATAGCCTGATTCTCTACTGGCGCAGACGTACATCTGATCAAGCCAGCACGGAACTCATGCTTCCGTTTCGGTCCGGCCGCGTGTGGAAACGAACGTGGGAACCGACTTGGTCATGGGCTGTCAGGCAGGAGTCGGTCAACGTACCGGCCGGGAGCTACCCGAAAGCTTGGCGCGTCGAGGATTCAACTGTCATCGCATGTGGCAAGATCATGCCAGCGCGCGACGTACGATGGTACGTTGACGGCGTAGGCCTAGTACGAACGGAAAGGCAATTGATCTGGGGCGGGCGGCCACGCTGGTTGCTCATCGAGGAGCTTGTGTCTACGAAGACAGGCAGGGAGAATTAGGGACAGGCACTCTATTGCGGGAAGCTTCGGGACATCGCGCTGCCGCAGGCAGCGAGTGAGCAGTTAGGAAGGTAGCAGTGAGCAGTTGTCGGGCCTACGGCTGACGGCCTCGGGCCACTCGATCCCTTTGTCCCTCGGTCTCTCGATCCCTCTCCCCCATCGTTTGCCGTTTGGCAGGCCCATCGGCCACTAGGTGATCTCAGAGACGCGGCTCCGCGCCAGCAGGTCCGGCCCTGTGTCGGCGGCTACTGCTGTCGGCCCAGTTCCTTTTCGCCAAACACCTGGCCGGTGAAAGTGAGGAGCTGCGCGTCCTTCTGCTTGTAGGCGTCCGGTGGCAGCCCCGCCTTCAAACAGGTATGCGTAAGGAACTGGTCGCGGTTCCAGCCCTGCTCGACGGGCACCTGCGGGAGGAGCAGGCCGGAGCGGAATCCCATACGAATGACCAGGCCGTGCCGGCCGACCTCGACTGAATCCGGATTTGGCAGGGGCCGCAATGGGCTGAGCACGGTTATCTCGATGTCAATCATGTCCAGCTCCTCAACCCGGACCGGCGGGAATCTCGGGTCCTGGGTCGAGGCAGCGACCGCCATGTCGCTCACCGCCAGGTGAAGCGGCTTCACCGCCTCCACGTAGCCAATGCACCCGCGCAACTCGCCGCGTTCGTGCAGCGTCACGAACGCACCTCGCTTCTCGCTCAACCTTGGCGTGAGTGGCTTCGCTTCGGGAACCTTGCCTGTGCGGATGTGGCTTTCCAGCGTGTTCCGGGCAATCCCAAGCAAGCTCTTCTGCTCTTGCTCGGTCAGGTCCGAAGACTCCTCGGTCTTCTTACCGGATGCGACGAACGCAACCGCGCTGTACCCGACGCAGTAGCCGCCGCGTTCCCCCGTCACGTCGTTGGAGTTGGTCTGGGCGAGCACGACAGCGGTGTCCGCGCCCAGCTCGCGCGCGGCGACCATCATGGCAGTAATCGCATTGCCCCCGCAGGCCTGAGCTTCGTTTCGCTCCAGCGCTGAGTGAAATGCCTGCGGGTCGAATTCCGCCATCAGCCCGACGGCGGCACTGTCAATCCGGTTGGCCTCTTCGTAGGAATCTCCGTGATACAGGTCGGAAGACGCGAGCAGCACGACCCGCTTGTCCTTGGCCGCCTTTGCGATTGCCCTACCGACCTGCGCGCACTGCTCGAAGGTCGGCTGGAGCAGCATGATGGGCACAATCTTGAAACTGCCGAGCACGCGCTGCAGGAACGGCACTTCGACCTCGATTGAGTGCTCCTGCGCGTGCGCACCGGGCATATCGGCAAGGAACTCGTCCTGCGCCAGAATCGCTTTGGCCAGCGCCTCGTCAATCGCCACGTCACCGAGCGGCGTGTGCCAAGACCCACGGGCGTAAACCGCCGCCTTGTCCAGCATGACGCGATGGCTCGTGCCCAGCATCACGACCGTTACCGAGTCCATGCCCTGAAGCAGCTTGAAAGCCCTGGCAGCCGTAGGCCCGGAAAAGGGGTAGCCGGCATGCGGAACCTGGATTCCGACCAAGGTGCCCGAGATTGCCGGCACCTCGGCCGAGGAGAGTATGGAATCAACCATTGCGGTGAGAGTCTTCGCGTCACCGGGGTAGAACTGCCCGGCCACTGCCGGTTGTCTTGCCACTGTAGCCTCCTTTGGCTGCGCGCACACCAAACATATCAACACCAGCGCGCCCATCGTGATCACGTCACGCCCTCTGGTTCGTCCCTCATTCGTCAATCGCAACTCGTCATTCGCCATTACCTAGAGCTTGGACCACTTCCCGCACCGGTCGCCGTAGCGGTCGATTACCTTCTGCTCACGAAGAGTCTCAATCACCTCACACCGGTTCGGGCAGCCCTCGCATTCGAACGCCCGCGTCTCGAAGGCGGTGTCGGCGACGTCGAACCCGGCAAAGCGGGTGCCCTTGCCGTCGGTTTCCTCCGAAGCGACAATCGCTGCGCCGACCGCGCCCATAACGAGAAAGTGCTCGGGCACTAGCACGTCATGTCCCAACATGAGCTCGAACGCCTTCTTGACCCCGACGTTGGCCGCGACCCCACCTTGGAAGAGAATCAGCGGGTGTATCTCCTTGCCCTTGGCCACGGTGTTCATGTAGTTGCGGACGATGGCGTCGCACAGCCCGGCCACGATGTCCTCGGTCGACATCCCAAGCTGTGCCTTATGAATCATGTCACTCTCGGCAAAGACCGTGCAGCGGCCCGCGATGTTCACGCGGTTCTTCGCCCGCAGCGCCAACCCACCGAAATCCTCGATGGGTCGGCCCAGCCGAGTCGCCTGGTGGTCAAGGAAACTGCCGGTCCCGGCGGCGCAGACAGTGTTCATGGCGAAGTCAACCGGGATTGCGTCACGCAGGATGATTATCTTCGAGTCCTGGCCGCCGATTTCGATGACGGTCCGAACCTCGGGATGGAAGTGGCTGGCGGCGACGGCATGGGTGATGATCTCATTCTTGACGATGTCGGCCTGTATCATCACTCCGGCTAGCCTGCGAGCGGAACCGGTAGTGCCCGCCCCCAGGACCTTCACGCCGGAGTCGACCTGCGCGCCCAGTTCGGCGAGCAGCCGGCGAATTGAGTCTATAGGATTGCCCTGGGTCCGCAGATACTGGCTGGCCAGCACGTTGAACCCGCGGTCGACGACCACGCCCTTGGTTGAAATCGAACCGACGTCAATTCCGATGTAGCCTTCGACCAAGCTTTCTCCTCTTCACCAGGTCCACAAACGCCTCCAGCCGGGTGAGAAGCCCGGTCCGCGACGTGTGCTCATCAAAGGAAAGCGACAAGACCGGTATGCCGGTCTCCTCGGACAACTTCTGCAGGGCTTCGAGAGCGATGTTCTCCGGCATGCAAGTGAACGGGAAGATGTGCACAATGCCGTCCAGCCCCTGCCGTTGGAAGTGAACTGCCTCGCCGACCGTGCGAATCGCCTCACCGCCGGGCGACTCTTCAAGATACCGGTGCGCCAGCCGGCCCGAGCGCGCAAACGCCGGGTCCGAAAACAGCAGGTGCCGGATGTGCCGGTACAGGCTCCGCTCGAATACGACCTCGGCGCCCATCTTGCCCAGCTCCTTTTCAATCTCCTGGCTGGCGAACTGCTCTATCATGAAGAAGATTTCCCCCACCAGCCCCAGCCGGATCTGCGGCTCGGTCCCGTTCAGGTTGAATATCCGCCTCACCTCGCCGCGCGCCGCCTGAATCTCCTTCAGCGTGTGCGCCCGCTCGATGACCGCCAACGCCTTCGGCTTCGCCTGCTCCGCCCCGTCGAAGTCCTGCGCCATTTTCCGGTTCAGGTACTGCCGGAATTCCTGGGTTAGGCGGCTCTTCGTAAGCATCTTCGCAGTTGCCCGCATCACCCGCAGCGGCGATACCCCGAATACCTCGGGCATTATCTTGAAGAAGAAGTCCAGCGGCGAGTATTGGGCAACCGGTATGAATCGACAGTCCTTGCCCAGTCTCCGCAACGCCCGCTCGTGCAAGTAGTGGTAGTATCCGAACCGACACTTGCGCGCACCCGCGGCCATGAAGAGCGTGTCCGCGCCGAGTTCCAGCGCCTCCAGCATGTTGCCGAGGGTTATCTTGTAAGGCATGCAGATCAGCTCAGGCGAGTGCATCGCTCCGAGCTCGATTGTGCGCCGGGAAGTGGGCGGTGCGAGGATAACCTGTGCACCGAGGTCTTCGAGGAAAGTCCTCAGTGCGTAGGTGTCATAACCGAGGTTGGGAAACGAAGCTTTCATATGCGGGCAGACGGATCAGGCCGCTCTTCCTGGCTCGCCAATCCTCAATCTGGAATCTGAAATCTTGAGTGCCCTTGCCCGCCTCCGCTCGGCCAGTTCCAGGAAGGCCTCGACCCGGGTCACGATTCCGGCCGTGCCGGAGTGTTCGTCAATCACCAGTTGCAGGAACGGAACGTCCTGCTGCTGCGCCTCCTCGCGCATGAACTCGGCCACAAGCGAGTCCGGCCCGCACCCCATCGAGACAATCACGCACACTCCGCTTACCTTGTCGACCAGGAACCGGAACGCGTTGTACAACTCCCGCTCGTACACCCAGCGAATCTTCCGGGCAAAGCCCTGCCGGTTGCGCAACACGCTACCCGGCAGTTCGTCCTTGGTGCAGATTCGATACCCGTGGCCGGTGAAGGTGTCGACCATCGGCCGCGATATGAAATCGTCTTCGAGATTGTAGAAGTGGCCGATCAAGGCGACCCGCTTCTCGCCTGCCGGGAACTCCGGTACACGGTCGTGGGCCGGCAGGTACTTCCTAGCCCGGGCCAGCGAGCGCACCACCCGTACCGGGTCGTGGCACAGTTCCATCCCGGCGCGGAAGTGCGGCAACCACAGGCTGCCCTGTATCTTCGGGGCCACCATGCGCATGCGGTCCCCGAGCATCATCCGGGCGATATCCACGATGCCGATCATCTTCGGGCACGCGTACAGCTTGTCCTCGAGCCAGAGCAGCCGGGGCAGGAACAGGACGTCAATCTGGCCGGCCAGTTCCTCGATATGGCCGGCCATTATCTTTATCGGCAGGCAGACCTCGCTTGAAACGTGGCCAAGGCCCTTCTGCAGCAGAACCTTGTTGGTCCGGCGGCTAACCACGACCTCGGCGCCGAGACCGGTGAGGAACTCCTCCCAGAACCGGCCGTAACGATAGTACAACAGGGCCCTGGGGATGCCGACTTTCATCACGGAATTGTAGGTTTCCGATGGTCAAAGTCAACAAGGGGACTGCCCGAGGACGACCCGTGCTCAAGTAATCCAGTGTCGAGCGCACAGGGCTCTCGGTTGTTCGGTCCCGACAGCTCTGACTTCTGGTCTCTGCACTCTGACTTCTGAATTCGACTGGTGCCGATTCTCTACCGGGACCGCGCTCGCCACTGCCGGAGCCGGTTGACGAGTTCAGGCACCACCCTGCTGTCGTACGCGGGGCTGCCCCCGGGAAACAGCCGCTGCAAGGCTTTGGGGTCTTCGGCCAGCAGCCACGCCACGAACCCTGCCAGCCTGCCCCCCAACTCGTCCCGACTCTCCGGTGTCAGGCTGACCCGCGCGTCCAGAATCCTCGTCCCCGAGACCCGAAACCAGCCGTCGTATGAGGCCCGCTTGACCCCAAGCAGCCCGAGCCAGTCGTTCGACTCCTCAAGCCAGCATCGGACCGTGTCTTGAGCCACTTCGAAGCCGCGCGCCACCAGCCGTTCGTGCACGGCCACCCCATACTCGGCCAGCCGGGCAATCTCCTCCCGGCCGACGAAGCTGACGCCCACGTCATCGATGTCGAACCGAGCACTGTCGGCAAACAGGCTCAAGATACCCAGCCCTCTCTGTCGGCCGAACCTGTGGCAGAAGTCACGTACCACCAAATCCGCACCGCCCTGTACGCGTGCAGACTTCACTGCCAGCCCGCACCCGGCCTCACCAATCAGCGCGGCCACGGCCAGCAGGCCGGGCCACCAGGGCCTGGTTCTCACGCGCACCGGGAAGTTCTAGCGGCACTCGCTTCAGTGTCAAGCGCCGCTTGCCTCGGCCTCTCGCCGCTTGACAGGTGGGCAGCGCCGGCTATCCTCACCACCCGTGGTTAAAGTCTGCGTTCTCTTCGCTGCCGGCACCAACTGCGACCAGGAATCGGCCTACGCCTTTGAGTTGGTCGGTGCGGTCCCGGAGGTCGTCCACGTCAATCGGTTCCGCTCCGGCGAGCAGAAGCTCGACAGCTTCCACATCCTGCTGATACCGGGCGGTTTCTCCTACGGCGACTACATCGCCTCGGGCCGAATCTTCGCCAGCGAGCTCAAGCACTTCCTGCGCGACCAGATTGAGGAGTTCATCTCCCGCGGCAAGCTGGTGCTCGGCATCTGCAACGGATTCCAGGTCCTGGTCAAGTGCGGCCTCCTGCCTGCCTTTGAGCGCCCATTCGAACCGCAGACCGTGACCCTCGACACCAACGACTCCGGCCGGTACGAAGACCGTTGGGTCTATCTCAAGGTCGAGGACTCGCCCGGCATCTTCACCCGTAACGTCGCGTCGCCCATTTACCTACCGGTAGCCCACGCCGAGGGCAAGTTCCTCGCGAAGTCGGCGGGAATCCTCGGCCGCCTCAGCGAAGGCCGCCAGGTTTGCCTGCGCTACACAACACTGAGCGGCGAGCCGCCGACGTTCCCGGACAATCCCAACGGCTCCGAGGATGACATCGCCGGCATCTGTGACCCCACCGGCCGTATCTTCGGCCTGATGCCGCATCCTGAGCGGTTCGTCCGGCGCGAACAGCATCCGCGCTGGCACCGCGAACGAGTTGACGACCCGCACGGCATCGCCATATTCCGAAACGCGGTAGAGTATGCGCGCAAGAACCTCTAGCCGGAAACCGACCCCGACCCGCCGGATTGGCCCGCACCCCATCCTGTCGTTCGAGGAAAGGAACCTGGTCGGCTTCTGCTTCGAAGGCCGACCGATGACCGGCCGTCAAGGCGAGACCATCGCGGCTGCACTGGCGGCAAACGGCATCCGGCTGTTCCGGCACGCGGAGAAGACCGGTCGGCCGCGCGGCTTCTTCTGCGCGGTGGGCAAATGCGCCTCGTGCCTTATGGTAGTCGACGGCCAGCCTAATACGATGGTCTGCATGGAACCACTGCGTGAGGGCGTGAAGGTCGGACGCCAGCGCGGCCGGGGCAAGCTACCTCAAGACCGACCCGCCAAGTGAAGACCACTGACATTGCGATTGTCGGCGGCGGCCCGGCCGGGCTCTGCGCCGCCATCGCCGCGTCCAAGCTCGGTGCCAAGGTCGCGCTGATTGACGACAACGACCGGCTCGGCGGCCAGCTTGTCAAGCAGACCCACAAGTTCTTCGGGTCCAAGCGCCACTACTGCGGTACGCGCGGCATGGACATCGCCACAATCCTCGGTCAAGAGCTCCGCGCCCTGCCGGCCGAAATCCTCTCCGGGACGTCGGTCGTCGGCCTGTACGGCGGCCCGTCCGTTACGGGACCTCGCGCTATCCGACGCGGGCCCTCAAGGCCTGCTCCGAAGTCGGCGCAAGGCGACCTCTTCGAAAGTGAGCCTCCGACTTGGGACTCCCATGGGGTCCTCGGCTTGGCGAACCGCGAGCGTTTCTTCAAACTCGGCTTCAAATGCCTCATCGTGGCAACCGGCGCAGCCGAGAACAACATTCTGTTCCAGGACAACGACCTGCCCGGCGTCTACGGCGCAGGCGCGGTCCAGACCCTGATGAACGTCTACGGTGTCAGACCCGGCACCCGGGTCCTGATGGTCGGTTCCGGCAACATCGGCCTGATCGTCTCATACCAGCTCATCCAGGCTGGCATCGAGGTCGCGGCCGTGGTCGAAGCCCTGCCGAGAATCGGCGGGTACCACGTCCACGCAGCCAAGCTCGCGCGCCTCGGCGTGCCGATTCTCACGTCACATACGGTGCTCTCGGCACTGGGCAGAGAAGAGGTCGAAGGTGCGGTTATCTGCAGAGTCGGCAATGACTTCAAGCCGGTCCCCCGCACCGCCCGGAGCCTGAAGGTCGATACCATCTGCCTTGCGGTAGGCCTCACCCCGCTGTCAGAACTGCTCTGGCAGTCCGGGTGCAAAATGGTGTACGTACCGGAGCTGGGCGGCCACGTCGCCTGGCACAACGAGAACATGCAGACAAGCCTCTGCCACGTCTACCTTGCCGGGGACGTATCCGGCATCGAGGAAGCCTCGACCGCGATGCTCGAAGGCCGGGTCGCCGGCGCCCACGCCGCGATGACTTCGGGGACAGTCCCCATGCGGGGACAGTCCCCGGCCGAACAGGTCATCGCCGAATCGCAGGCCGAGCTCTGCGCTATCCGCAAGGGCCCGTTCGGCGATAAGGCCGCGTGCGGCAAGGCGAGGTTGGCCGAGTGCGCGGCAGGCTCTGGGGACAGTCCCCGTACGGGGACTGTCCCCCATCAGAATTTCAGGTAGAGAACCGCAACTACGCTCACCATCCAGAGTACGATGTCGACAATCAACGGCACGTCGGTGAACAGGACCTTCTCCGGCGCGCCGCCCATCTCCTTCCGGTAGACGAGGTACAGGTAGCGGAAAATCCCGTACAGCACGAACGGGACGGTCAGCATCAGGTTGTGGGTCCCGAACTTCGCCACGGTCTCCGGCGCAATCGTGTACAGGCAGTAAGCAATCACGGTCGACGAAGTGGCGACCGCCATCATCTGGTCGAGCAGGGACTCCGAGTACATCTCCAGCACGCTGCGGTGTGCTGTCCCGCCGCCCTCAAGGAAAAGCAACTCGTGCCGGCGCTTGGCCAGGGCGATGAACAAGGCGAACAGAATCGTACAGACGAAGAGCCAGGGTGAAATCGTGACGTGGACCAGGACCGTGCCCGCGACCGCGCGCAGGGCGAACCCGGCCGCGACCGTCATCACGTCCAGCACCACCATGTGCTTCAGCTTGAACGAGTACGCAAGCTGCATCAGGAAGTAGGCAAGACCGATGACCCCGAACCGCCAGTCCAGCGCAAAGCCGCCAACCAGAGCGAGCGCCGCCGCGACGCCGGCCGCGACCCTGGCCGCGCCCGGCTTCAACCGTCCGGACGCAATCGGCCGGAATCGCTTCAGCGGGTGGACCCGGTCGCTCTCGATGTCCGCCAGGTCGTTTACCAGGTAGACCGCGCCGGACAGCAGGCAGAACGCGACGAACCCGGCCAGCGAGCGGAGGAAGTTGGTCGGGTCGAACAGGTTGCGCGAGAAGACCAGCCCGGCGAACACGAGCAGGTTCTTCGACCACTGCTTGGGCCGGAGGCTGACGAAGAGCGCGCTAATCACGTGCCTGAAGTTCTACCCGAAAACCGCCCCAAGTCAAACCCCACGCGCCTCGCGTGAGTGAGGCACGTTGGCGCCCGATGTCATATTCCAGGTTCCAGTTTGCAGTTGGCAGTGTCCGACCTCCGGCGTTCAGCATCCCGGTCTCTGGCTTCTGACTTCTGCGTCGTCCTCTCGCCGCTGTCCACTTTCCGCCGTCCGACTTCCGCCCCTGAAAGCGGGAACCGTCACAGCTGACTCGCAGCACAGAGCTGCGGTGGAAGCTCGTTGAGAAGCCCGTCCGAAAGCGGCCTGCAAAGCTCCCCAAGGGGCCTATTCGAGGGCTCACTGCAGAGCGTCGGCCAGAACTTGCTGCTCTGCCTGGCGCTCCGCGTCGGCCAGGACTCAAGACAGCGTTTCTCACACCGCTCGTGACAGGATTCTCCATGGGACTTGGGACCATGGGGGTATTCCCTTCACTCAAGTAGGTGCTACGGGTTGTGTTGGCGGCGCTT
>CAYOCZ010000094.1:0-10232 GCA_964402475.1 uncultured bacterium
TACGCCGACCCCGGCTGACGACGGAAACACTCAAGTGGGGCGCGCTGCTCGGTACCGCGAACCTCGGGAACTACCTCTTTCTGGTGCTGGCGCTGTCGGTCCTGCCCGGGCTCGTGGTTTACCCGGTGATTGCCGCCGGCGAGGTCGGCCTGCTGGCAGTGGCCGGCGTGGTCCTTTGGAAGGAGAAGATTGGCGTCCGCAGTTGGCTCGGCATCGCCCTCGCCGTCCTCGCCCTGGCCCTGATTCAACTCGGCAAATCGGCGGCGTAGCCTTCCGTCCGCACCCCAGATTCAAACGACACCCATCGGGCTTCAGGTGTAGCGCAAGTTGCCACTTGACTCCCCACGGGCCGGACCTATGCTGTGGGGCTATGAAGGAGCCCGTCCGGGTCGGGCCGACCGACTCCCTGGGACAGCACGAACGCATTGCGCGCAGCCATGCGACTGTGCGGCCTGGCTGCGGGACAGTGTCGGGGCCGAACTTGCTTCGTCCTTACCTCATCTTCCTCCTGCTATCTGTGTTGTTCTGCCTTGCCCCTGCAGGCCCGCCTGACTGGGGTCAGGATGTACTCATCGGGTCGGCAAGCGAATCGCTCTCCGTCCGCAAGCTGACGGCGGACTCGGACACGAATGGCGACATCTATGTCGGCGTTCTGGCCAGGGACTCCGGCGGACCAGACACCACGTACACGTGGCGGTCAACAGACGGAGGCGATTCCTGGATCTTGGCATACCGCATCCCCGCCGACTCTACTACCGGCCCGATCCTTGACTACGAGATGCGTGTCGGGAGCGATGCCGAGGGCACTTGGATATACGACTTTCTCATCGCCGGCGATTCAGGCACGTCCGGCGGCCTCTGGCTGCTGCGCCACCGCGCACCTGCGCCGCCCGGAACATGGGTCGAGATTGCACCCGGCGGGGATACCATTCTGCGGCTGGCAGCGGACCGCAACACCGAGGAACCTCAGCACCTCTTCGTCGCCTGGGAAACCCAGGGCGGGCTCATCAACTTGATGAGTTCCAGCGACTCCGGCCAGACTTGGGGGAACCTACGAACCGCGTTCACCGGCTGCGAACGGCCGGCACTCTGCGCCGGTGGCGACGGCTGCGTGTACGTCGCTGCCAACGCCCGCGATTCGTCGTACGTTGCGGTCGCCCGGTATTCGGCGAACCTGACCAATCCCACCCCGGTCACAGCAAAGCTGGACTCGAGTGGCGACCGACGAGTCTGGAATCCATCCGTCGCCGCCGACCGAAACGCTCCGGAATCGCTGCAGACTGCCGTGGCAATGTACAGCCACAGGGATACAGCGAGCAGAATCACGCCCCACTTTGGCTGGACCACAACCGGCGGCACTGGGTGGGGCACTGCTGTGTGGCCAGCGACGAACCAGAGTCGGACGACATGGGACGCGCGGTTCCCCTGCGTGCGTCAGTCATATGACGACGACTTGATTCGTGCGATTGTCACGATGCACGAACCATCAAAGGACTGGGACACCTTGGTCTATACCTTCACTCGGCCGGGCACGCCATCGGTCTGGGAGGACCGCGCCGTCCGCAATGAGAACCGCGCCAGCGACGCCATCGGAGCCAAAGTCGGCTTCTCCGACGCCTGCATGGGTGGCTATGTCGCCTACGTGAAGTACGGCGCCAATCAGGTCTTCTTCGACGGCTACGACTTCGTCGGCACGACGGATTCTCCGTCTCCCGCCGACTGGTCGCCGCTGACCGCCGTCTGGGCATATGGCGGCTATGTCAAGGTAGAGCTGCACATGGCCCGCGCGGGCCAAGTCAGAATAACGGCCTTCGATTGTACAGGCAGAATGGCGGCGCGCCTCTTCAACGGGTCGCTCTCCGGCGGCGCGCACGTGCTCAGCCTCCCGTTGCGTGTCGCTGCCGGTTGTGTCCTCCTCCGCATTGAGACTCCAGAGCGGACCGGAACTGCCAAGCTAATCATGACCAGGTAGACGACACGTATGAACGCGGCACTGGCAATTCTCGCACTGCTTCTCGCGGCACCCAAGCCCGGTCAGCCGGGTACGATCAACGGCGGGAAGCTCCCGAGCGAAGGTCTCGACTTCAGCGAGTTCGCGATCGATACCGGCACAGCGTACACCCATTCGGACCAGAACCGGCCGAGTGTCGCGTTCGATGGGCAGAGCTATCTGGCCGTCTGGTATGACGAGCCGGGTCTGAGCGGCGGCGACATCATGGGTGCCCGGATAGCCAGTGGTGGGCTGCTGCAGGACCCTCACGGATTCGCGATTTGCCAGGAGCTACACGTGCAACGATTCCCGTGTGTCGCGTTTGCGTGCTCGCTGTACCTGGCCGTCTGGTATGACCAGCGGCGGGAAAGCTCGGGCGACATCTTCGGCGCACGCGTAACCACTCGCGGCAGCGTGATTGACGGAAATGGAGTCACCATCTGCAATGCCTCGGGCGCACAAGGATCCCCCGCCGTTGCGGACGGAGACTCCCTTTGGCTGGCAGTGTGGCAAGATCAAAGATTGACGACCAGCGCCATTTACGGCGCACGGGTAAGTTTGTACGGGGAGGTTCTTGACCCGGGGGGCATCCCGATCGCCACTGGGGTCGGAAACCGGTTGTCGCCGGCTGTGGCGTTCAACGGGACTGACTTCCTTGTGGTCTGGCAAAATGACCAGTACGGCCCTTCGACTGTTTGGGGCGCCAGGGTGAGCCCATCAGGTAGAGTTCTGGACCCGGGGGGCTCTCTCATAGCTGGCGATGTGTCGCAGGGGATGGTTGCGACTGAACCTTCGGTCGCATCCGACGGGCAGCAGTTCCTCGTGGCTTGTCAGAACGACGCCGGCTCCCGCGGCATCTTCGCGCGGCTGGTCTCGGCCGACGGCCGGCCGCTCGGGCCGGACAACTGCTTGTCGTCGGGCCTCGTTGGCTATCGCCCGACCGCTGCTTGGGACGGCACCCAGTACCAGGTCCTGTGGGATGACGGCAGAATGGTCGGAGCCCGCCTGGACCGCGCCGGCATTCCCAAGGGGCCTTGTTTCTACGTCTCAGCGGAACCGGGTGCGCAGCACTTCGGAGCAGTCGTCGGCGGCGTCGGGCAGAGTCTAGCTGCCTGGGAGAGTGACCCTCTCGGACGTGACTACAACTCGCAGGTGCACATCGCCCGGCTGGACACAAGCGGCGCCGTCCTGGACACTCCGACTATCAGACCGTGGGGCACTCCCGTCTACAGCGGCCAGCACTCACCGGCGCTTGCGGCGCACGAAGGCGGATACGTGGCGGTGTGGGAAAGCCAATGCCCATACGGGTACTCCGCATGGACCACGGACATCTGTGCGGCAACACTCACCCGTGACGGGGTTATGACGGACACCCATGCCTTCACCATCGCTAGTCTGGCGTGGGACGAATTGACCCCGGCTGTGGCATGCGGTGACAGCAGTTTCCTGGTGACCTGGACCTGGGGCGCTCACCGCTCTGGGATCTACGGCACGCGCATCTCGCTGGCTGGAGAGGTTCTTGACCCGGACCGACTTACGATCTCAAGCGCTGGCGATGCTCCGGCCGTGGCGTTCGACGGCACAAACTATCTGGTTGCCTGGTGCGAGGCCGATAATATCTACGGATCACGCCTCACGCAGTCCGGCGGCGTCTTGGACCGCCTCGGCATCGCTACGACGAGCGAGCACGAAACGAACCCCGTAGTGGCCTTCGATGGCACGAACTACCTCGTTGTGTGGCAGAAGACCTCTGCATCGTATCAAGACGATATCTGGGGTGCTAGGGTGACGCCCGAAGGAACCCTCTTGGATCCGTATGGCATCCTCATCGGTCCTGGGCAGCACATGCAGGAAGGCCCGTCCGTCGCATTCGGCGCCGAGAACTACCTTGTTGCCTGGCACAGTCGCTACGACTGGAGAGTCTACGGTCGAATGGTGAATAGGGCGGGCATGGTGGTCGGCCCGGAGTCTATCAGGATCTCGCATTGGGAAGGCTCCTACGGAGACGATTGGTATCCCTCAGTGGCGTTCGATGGCACCAACTACCTAGTTACGTGGCTCGAGCACAACTACTCAGATGCTACTGAGTACCACATCAACGGGTCCGTCGTGAGTCCACAAGGGCTTGTCACCGATACGGCCAGATTGTCAAGAAGCGGTTGCCAAGAACAAGGTCCCGCGTCTGCCGTCGGCCCAGACGGTCGTGTATTGGTGCTGTATCCGTCGGTGCGGGACCCCAACAGCGGCGGACGCGATACGCTCCCGCGCATCTGGGGCAGCTTCGTCTCGTCAGGGATGGGTCTAGCAGATACCCCAAAAGGGATGAGAGACCACGCGGCGCTTACCATCAGCCCTAACCCATTCACACGCGCCGTGCGCTTCCACTTGGGGCCCGGCCGTGCGAGTCCGGACGCTCGTCTCACGATACGCGACGCTGCCGGGCGCTGTGTCCGGACATTCATGTGTGCGCAGAACGGCGTCCTGAACTGGGACGGTACAGATGCAGCCGGGCATCGGCTGCCGGCCGGCATCTACTTCTGCACGTTCAGGTCAGGTGGAACAACAGTCAGGCAGAAGCTCGCCAGACTGGAGTAACCGATGAGCGTTTCTCTTGCGCTTGTCCTCGCCTTGTCAGCGACTCTGCCGGCCCCAATCCAGACTCCGGGACGGTTCGACACGACTGAGTTCATGCTCGACACCACATCCAGCGGCTACTTCAACTGGGCCCAGTGGGACCCGGCAGTAGCCTTCAACGGCGAGAACTATCTGGTCGTTTGGAAGGACTCGAGCGCAAAGATCCGCTGTGCGCGCGTGTCGCAGGCTGGCGCAGTGCTTGAGCCGGTCGGCGAGATAGTGTATGACGCCGGTTCCCGGCACGCCCCGGATGTCGCGAGTGATGGTGCCGATTTCCTGGTCGTCTGGGATGGTGACTGGGGACATCGTATCATCGCGGCTTGTGTATCCGGGAACGGAGTCGCGGCAGATACCGTAACGGTCAGCTACTCCACGAAACAATGCTGTTCTCCCCAGGTCGCGTTCAACGGTACAGACTACCTTGTAACCTGGCACGATAGTCGCGACGGTCGCGTTTCCGAGCAGTACGGTGTCTATGCGTGCCGTGTCAGCCCATCTGGCGCGGTGCTGGACTCGCAAGGCATCAAGGTAACGACACCAACGTCGATCTGGCACGACAATCAGTTCCCGTCAGTAGCGAGCGACGGCCAGTCCTTCCTGGTGACCTGGGAGACAAATGTCACTGGCCCATGGGCGGCCAGGTTCTCCAGAATCACCGGGGACGGTATCGTTCTCGATGCCGGTGGTATCATGCTGAATCAGGAAGGCGACGTAGCCAGATCACCGGCGGTTGCCTTCGATGGCACCAACTACCTCGTCACTTGGTCAGGGGGAGCGGGGCTTGCCGACATTGAAGGAAAACGAGTGTCACCTGCCGGCGTCGTACTGGACCGAACTCCTATCTCGGTGTCATCCGCGCCCGACGTTCAGGAGCAGCCGCAGACAGTGTTCGATGGAACCAACTATGTCGTCGTGTGGCAGGACCAGCGCAATGGTTCGTACGACATCTACGGCGCGCGTGTTTCGCCCGGCGGGACCGTGCTCGACCCGAGTGGCTTCCCTGTCAGCCTGGCCGAGAACGGTCAGGAGGTGCCGGGCCTTGCCGCGGGCCTGAACAACCTGCTCGCTGCGTGGCAGGACAAGCGCTACGACATTGCACGACCGCACATCTACGCGGCGCTCCTCGACTCAACCGGGGTTGTGCAGGGGCCGGAGGTGCCAATCCCAGACCGCGTGCGCCGCTACTCCATCCAGACCCGCCCGGCCGCTACCTATGACGGGGTCAACTACTTCGTCGTATGGCAGGATAGCCAACCAGGGACAACACAGTGGGATATCCTCGGGGCAAGAGTCACCCCGACGGGGACGGTACTGGACGTGCCGCCAGTCCGCGTTTCGAGTGCGCCGGACTTTCAGTGGACTCCGGCTGTGGCCTTCGGCGGTTCCGAGTATCTCGTGACCTGGCAGGACCGTCGCTTCGGTGCCTCCGCCGGGTGGGCAATCTACGGTGCGCGCGTAACCACATCGGGAGCAGTCCTGGACACCGCCGGCATTCTCATCAGGCGTCGACAGGGATACAACATGGTGACGCCGTTTGTATCGTCGGACAGCGTGAATTTCCTCGCGCTCTGGAGTGAAGGATGGACCTACGGACGGTTCATCAACCAGACCGGGCAGTTCCTGGATTCAGCGCCTTTCCCAGTCACCACGGCACCGCAGGAAAAGAAGACACCCTGTGCTGTGTGGGGAGACGGGCGCTACCTCGTCGCCTGGGACGACTATCGCGGTACTGACTACAATCGCAGCACTGAACACGGCCGTGTCTACTGTGTTCGCCTTAGCAGCTCCGGCGATCGGCTCGATACCGATGACCTGTGCTTGTCCCTCGGCGGCTTGCCGACCGTCGCGTGGCTGGATGGCACCTTCGGGGTAGCGTGGTTCCGGATCTATAACAACAACTGGACTATCGCAGCCCTGCCCGTTTCTGCTGAGGGAGTCCCTGGCACCACACCATTGACAATCGCGGCAGGATCCGGACAACGCCAGGATCCTTCCATCACAACCATAGAAGATGGGTTCATGGTGACGTGGCAGGACAGCAGGAATGGCAACTGGGACATCTACGGGGCGACGACGAACCGCTCCATAACTAGATGTGACACGTTTCCAATCTGTGTACGGTCGAAGGACCAGACCCTGCCGGCCATAGTCGGTAGCCCAGACGGGCAAGTCTTGGCGACATTCACAGGTGTCGCCGACTCCGTCGGCGGCAATCCTGCGTCAATTCAGCGTATCTGGGGTAGGCTGATCTCCGTGCCAGCGCCTGCGGTGCAGGAGCCACATCTCCAGCCACGCCCGTCGAGTGCGCGTCCAACACTTGCCTTATCGTCTATCGTATCGAGGCGTGACCGTGTGCTCACGCTTAAGATCGCCGGTGCAGGGACCGGGGCGATGCTCGAGCTGTTCGATGCGCTCGGCCGACGCGTGAGACGCTTCAGCGTCGCCCGGGACGGTTCTCTGACCTGGGACCTGAGGAACGAAGCCGGGCAGCGTGTCGGATCCGGCTCATACTTCGCTCGATTCATCTGCAATCAAGAGGCAATCATCCGTAAGTTCCTGCTCACCGACTAGCCTATGGACCCACCGGCCATGCTCACGCCGCAGCGCCTGTTCGCTGTCTGCATAGTGCTTCTTGCGGCAGTACAGGCGGGCCAGATACTTGCAGACCCCCTCGGCGAACAGTTTCTTGTGGATACATCGGCCGCATACGGGCGGGCGGACAGCGGGACCAAGACGCCGGCCGCGGCGTTCAATGGCACGGCATACCTTGTCACTTGGCAGGACAAACGCAACAGACAGTGGGACATCTACGCCGCCCGGATGTTGCCCGACGGCCGTGTCGTTGCTACGGCCGGCATCCCGATTTCTCTTGCGGTTGGCCCGCAGCAGAACCCAGCCGTGGCCTCCGACGGTAAAGGGTTTCTGGTTGTTTGGGAAGACCAGCGCAGCGGGATGCGGTGGAATGTGTATGCAGCGCGAGTGGATTCAAGCGGGCACGTTATGGACACGGCCGGTATCCTGCTCCGGTCGCTGAACGGCGACAAGCGTTCGCCGGCGGTCGCATACGGCGAGGGCAGCTACCTCGTGACTTGGGACGAGTACTACGGTTCCCGCAATATCGGGGCCGCGTTGGTCGACACGGCCGGTCAGGTGAGCGAGGGAATCGAAGTCTGCGCCGCGCCGGATGTCCAGGGCTCGCCTGCGGTCGCGTTTGGCGACTCGATCTACCTGGTGGCGTGGAATGACGCACGCAATAGCGGCCGAGCGCAGGTGTACGCGGCGCGTATCACTCAATCCGGCATCCTTCTTGACTCTGGTGGCTTTCCTGTCCTCTTGCCTCACGACACGCAGAAGCTGCCATCAGTCTCATACGACGGTACGAACTTCCTCGTCACTTGGCAGGAGGGCCCAGTTCTGAACAACGACATACTGGCCGCACGGGTCGCGCCGACGGGCACGATACTCGACTCCGTGGCCATCCGTGTCTCCGAATATGCCGGAGACCAACTCCACCCGCGTACGACCTTCGCCGACTCACACCACTTCATCATCTGGCAGGATTCACGGAACGGCACCCCGGACGTGTACTGCGCACGTGTCACGCCGACCGGCCAAGTGGCCGACACGGTCGGCATTCGCGTATCGGAGGACGTCGGGCCGAAGCTTGACCCGGTCATCGCTGCCGGTGCCGACCAGTTGCTTGCCGCCTGGCAGGATGGCCGGACTGACAGTCTGGCCCACGGAATCAGCGCCTCACGGATCTCCTCCTTCGGACTGGTGCTCGACTCTGCCTCGATTTTGATTGGAGAGAATCTGTACAAGACGTATACGCGACAGGACAGTCCGAGCGTCACGTTCGGCGACAGTTCGTGGCTCGTGGTCTGGACCGACTTCCGCCCGGACACGCTCCACACAAGCGTCTATGCGCTGCGCCTTGCCAGCGACGGCTCCCGACTGGACGGCGCGGCGATCAAAGTCTCGTCCGGCGATGGAGATGGCCGGTCACCGCGTGCGGCTTTCGACGGCTCGAACTACCTCATCGTGTGGACGGACTCCAGCAGTGCCGGATGCGACATACACGGCAGACGTCTCAGTCACTCAGGGGTGTTGCTCGACACGGTCGATGTACCGATCGCCTCGACCAGCAACCGAGAAGGCAGCCCGGCAGTGGTCTACGATGGCTCCAACTTCCTCGTCGTGTGGCAGGAGCTGATGTCGGACGGGTTTCACATAAGCGGACGCAGAGTGTCACCAGAGGGTGTAGTACTGGATACGCAGCGGATCTCCATCGGCGTCGAGCCCGGCGCGATCTCTCCGGCAGTGGCGAGCGGAGACTCGTGGAACCTGGTGGTGTGGCGAGATTCATCCAGCAGCTCGAGCGAAGTCGAGGCCGTCAGAGTTACGCACGCGGGCGTGGTTCTCGACAGTCCGCCAACTACCCTGAGCTACGGTCTGGGACGATGCCGCTATCCTGCTGTTGCTCGGGGTGGTGACCAGTACTTCGTGGTGTGGATAGATCGACCAAACAACCGCGACGCACTGCTTGGGGTCATTCTCAGCTGGTCAGGTCAGCACCCCGAGACCACACGAGCCATGGTCTACCAGGGACAGCCTTGGCCCGGATTTCCCACCGTCGCCTTCAACGGCCGGGACTACATCGTCGCGTGGCGCTCGCCGGAGGTCAAGATGGCTGCACGAGGCGCGCGTGTCAATCAGTCGGGTGCTGTCATGGACCGGTTCGACGTGCTGGCAGGGCCGCAGGACTGCTATCTGAGCGGACTCGCGGCGGGCCCAGACAGCTCGATGCTGGTCGTCTTCACAACAATGACCGATTCCATCAACGGACAGCTGGCAAATCGCTCACGCGTCTGGGGACTGCTGTCGCCACTCAGTGGAGTCGCCGAGAGTGGAGACCCCCCGTCGGTGACCCGACTGGAATGCTCGCCAAACCCGTTCACTCGCTCGACCATCATCCGTGTGCCATCCGTCAGCGCCAGAACGAGCGGGCTAGGCATCTTCGACGTCCTAGGGCGAACAGTCCGTTCTCTACCCGCCAATTCGTCCAGCTTTGCCTCTCCTTTCACAACAGTTTGGGACGGACTCGACAACTCCGGCAGACCTGTGCGCCCGGGCTGCTACTTCGTCCGATTCGTCAGCGACGGAACTCCCGTAGAGACCAAGCTCGTCCGGTCCCACTAGCCACGAACCGCGGACACTTCTCAGTCCAACCGCTTCCAACCGCGGTGAAGGACTGAGCGGGCGTAGTGCACTTGCGCCGCGGAGAGACCTGTGACCGAAGTCCCGGTGACACAGCAAGCGACTCCTTGCGCGCGGGCGGCTGGTCAGAACTGCCGCTCATTCCCGAGTCTCAATGTGTTTTATAGCACACATTCCGTCGGCCTAAGGGAAAGGTCCTAACTTCCCTAGTCCCAATACCCTAGCCCCTATTCCCTTTCCGACCCCTCCTATGCCTCCCCCGTAGCTATCCCCGTGGTCTCCGAAGTCACGACCCGAGGAGTATCCCGGGGAACGACGCGGGCTACTTGTTCGGCTATTTCCACCGCTACTTCGTCCGCTACCTCGCGAGCAACGACCAGAGCTCCTTGTC
>CAYOCZ010000095.1:0-8610 GCA_964402475.1 uncultured bacterium
AGCATCGTGGTGGAACCGATGACAGAGGAGTTCATCCTGTGGCGTTGCCTTCATGACGGTCCGCTTTCGTGTAATACCATTGACCAGTTGCCTGCCGACGGCCCAATACCCTGGGAACGCTATCGCAAGCGGAACATCCCGCTTTTAGAGAAACTCAGCCGGGCATACGGAGCCTACGCCATCGTGGCACGGGAAGGCAGCCGAATTGTGGGACAGCTTCGCTTCTACCCTAAGGCCGTTCTGGACATGAAGGGTTCCGCCGACCTTTGCCTTCAGCAGGATTATCCCGCCGGCCCCGCAGATGACTTCGCCAACATCGACTTTGCGGCTCTCGCGCATATCGAGGACAAGACGCTTGTAGTTCATTGCCTGATGACGGGAAGCTCCCAACAGAAAGAGAATCCCCTCCAGCGGAAAGGCCTCGGCTCGCGCATGGTCAGAGCCCTGATCCAATGGGCCAAAGACAAAGGGTGGGATCGCATTGAGGCCGACTCATTCGAGGACATTCCCATCATCTACGAGGTCACGGGCAGCGCCGGGCATGCCTTCTGGGAAAAACTGGGATTCTCCGTTGTTGGCCGCCATCCGCACCCGGCGTTGCGGGAACCGGAGTTGAACTCGTTCGTTACAACGCTCGTGGAACAGGCGAAGGCCGCCGGCATTTCTCCCGAAAGAGCGAAGGACCAAATCGTCATGCGTCGTGAGCTGAAGTGAAACAGCGGGACACCTACAGGCAAAATGGTGAGCTTGGTCGAGCGGTCGAGTTGCTTGGACACGCCCCAATTCCACCCGGCCATCTGAGACGTCTGCACAATTGACAGAGCTAGCCGCTAGTCCTACAATTCCGCAGTGGTCGAGATGGACTAGGACCTTGTCGTGAGGAGGCGCGTAATGTGCCGTGCGATACTCCGTACGGGACTTGTTCTATCAGTAGTCGCCGGTCTGCTCCTCGGGGCGGCGTGCAAGCGGAACCATCCGCCCACGACGCTTGGAGTCACCGGACGCCCAGCCGTTCGACCCGACGACACTATCGGGTTGTCGGCCGTGTCCATCGACCAGGACAACGACCTGATATCGTACCTGTTCTCGTGGGGAGATGAGAGCAGCGGGGTCTGGTCATCCGACTACCCGAGTGGCGTAGCGGCCACCGCGGGCCACGCATACGCCGAGTCCGGGGCGTACGCTGTGAACGCGAGAGCCCGAGACGACAAGGGGGCTGAGTCGGATTGGTCTCCGGCTGAGACTCTGCGAGTCGGCGTCTTCCTTCCGGGGACACCCGCCCGCCCGGAAGGTCCCACCGAGTGCGAGCACGGCGGTGCCTACGCCTGGACAACTTCTGCCACAAGTCCCTATGGAGAGTCGCTGTTCATTCAGTTCGACTGGGGAGATACCCTCGGTGACTGGGGTGGACCGGTGAAGAGCGAATCGACCCGCATCGAGCTGCACAGTTACGACACCGCCGGCGGCCATTCAGTCAGGGCCCGTTCCCGGGACAAGGTGGGCCTCCTGTCCGAGTGGTCTGATTCCTTGAAGGTTACGGTAAGCGACACCTCGAGTCGAACGCCCGAGATATCGCGGGGCCCGGAAGGTCCGGTCAGCATCTATCCAGACGAGCCATACACATACGCGGTGACCGCCACCGACGCCAACGGTGACAGCGTGTCAGCCCGCTTCGACTGGGGCGACTCGACCATCAGCAACTGGACCGGCTGGTTCGCCAGCGGTGAGGAGATAACGTCCAGCCACGTCTGGGACGATACCGGTACTTTCGAGGTCAAGGCCCAGGCAAGAGACCGGAAGCTCGCGATCTCCGACTGGTCCGCTCCGCTGTCGGTGCAGGTGCAGCCACGTCCGGACGTGCCGTCCGTCCCGAGTGGCCCGACCCTGTGTTTGAAGGACTCGGCCTGTACCTACAAGAGCGCCGCAACTGACCACTTCGGCGACAGCGTCTCGATTCGCTTCGACTGGGGCGACGGCGATACGTCCGGCTGGAGCCCGTTTGTCGCCTCGGGCGAATCGGTGGCGATGAGCCATGCCTGGTCTCAGGTCGGGCAGTACGAGGTCAGGGCCCAGGCAAGGGACCCCGAGTTCCACATGACCGGCTGGTCCGGCGGTCTTGCGGTGGAGGTGATTCTGCACCGGGGGCCCAACACACCGGCGGCTCCGGACGGGCCGGTCAACGGAAAGGAGGACTCAGTCTACAGTTTCACCGCATACGGGACGCATCCCGACAGCCTGCCTGTGGCAATCAGGTTCGACTGGGGCGACGGCGACACCTCGGACTGGAGCCAGTTCACGCCCTCGGGCCAGCCGACGACGATGGGTCACGCCTGGTCTGCGTCCAGAGCCTATTCGGTGCGGGCACAGGCAAAGGACACCGGGAACCTGATGTCCGGATGGTCGGCCGCACACAACATCGTCATCGGGCCGGTGGACACGCTGCGCATCTGGCGCATCAGGATCAAGGAGGGAATTGAAGCGAGCAACTACTCGTCACCGGCCATTGCGCCTGACGGGACCATCTACGTCGGTTCACAGGACAACTACGTGTACGCCGTGAATCCTGACGGCACCCTCAAGTGGCGTTTTCTGACCGGCGGCGTGGTGCGGTCATCCCCGGCGATCGCGCCGGATGGCACAATCTATGTCGGCTCGTACGACAATCGGCTGTACGCCCTCAACCCTGATGGCTCGGTCAAGTGGAGCTACCTGACCGGCGGCAATGTGCCGTCGTCGCCGGCCATCGCGGCGGATGGCACAATCATCTTCGGCTCGAGCGATAACCACATCTACGCCTTGAACCCGGACAGCACCCTCCGATGGAGCTACGTGACTGCCGGGGCCATATACTCCTCTCCGTCTATCGCGCCCGACAGCACGATCTACTGCGGGTCAAATGACGACTACCTCTACACCCTGAACCCGAATGGCACGCTCAAATGGCGCTATAGGACCGACGACGACATCAAGCCATCACCAGCCATCGGCCCCGACGGCACCATCTACGTCGGCTCCGACAACGGCGTACTCTACGCGCTCAACCCGGACAGCACGCTCAAGTGGTCCGTTCTAACTAGCGGCCGTATCCAATCCTCCCCCGCAATCGCGCCTGATGGCACGGTCTACTTCGGCTCGACCGACAAGGACTTCTATGCCCTGGATTCCAGTGGAACGACGAAGTGGCGGTACATGACCGGCGACTACGTCAATTCCTCACCGGCAATCAGCTCGAACGGCACCGTCATTTTCGGGTCCGACGACAACAGCCTCTACGCCCTTGGTCCTGACGGCGTCCTGACATGGTCGTACCCGACCGACTTCAATATCGAGTCATCACCGACCATCGGCCCCGACGGGAAGATCTACTTTGTCGGTTTTGACGGCTACCTCTATGCGCTCAAGGGCACCAGCCCGCTCGCCGGTTCATCGTGGCCCAAGTTCCGTCATGATGTCAAGAACGCCGGCCGCGTCGGCGGTGGACGCTAGTCGAGAACCAGGAACAGTCACCCGATTTGATGACGGCGTCAAGGCGCGGCGTGACAAGATGGTGAAGCTGGTGGAGACGGTGCCGGGAATGCACAAGCAGTTACCCACGGCCAAGGACCGAGAGTGACCAACCCGCCCATTTCAGATCGCGGGCTGTTGGCGGGCACTAATGGCGCTTGACAAGGGGGGGGCTCGCAGTATTCTCTCTCGTCCGGGGTTTGGCCCGGAGTAGTGAAACCCAAAACAGGAGCAAAGCATGAAGAAGCGCTGTGCTGGCCTAGCAGTCCTCGTTCTATCGCTGGTCGCCTTCGGCATCGGCAACGCCCAGATTACCTTCTACGGAGTGGTTGACCCGAATACCTACAACGTCCAAGTGCAAACGGCAATCGTGTTCGTGTCGCCAACCGTCGACACTTTCCCCACGCCGGGCTGGGGTGGGACGCAGGTTGACACCGTCCCTATCGCGGACATCGCCGCATGGCCCGATTCGGTTCAGTTGACATCGGCGATTGGCCCCGCCCCCAATGTCTCCATGTTCCCCAACCCGTTACCGAGCACGTGGTACGATTTCACCGTCGGCAGCATAACCAAGCCCAAGGCGCTGTTCTTCAGCGAGGCTGTGTACGTTGAAGAACCCGGATCCCCGGAACCCCTGCAGCGCCTGGATGTCAGCCCCAGCGTGGTAACGGGGCAGATGACGGTCAGACTGCAGCCCGCGGGATCGGGCAGACCGGTGGTCGAAATACACGACGCGGTCGGCAACGTGGTTCGCTCGCTTGGCTGCACGGCCGGGGCCGATGGCATCTCCACGGCGACGTGGAATCGTGAAGACGGGCTTGGACGGCTCGTACCCGAAGGCGTCTACTTCTGCCGGTATGCCGCTTCCGGCGTAGTCGCCGTTCGGAAGGTCCTGGTAACGAACTAGTTCTTCACGCCAGATTGAGGCCGCCCGCGGTTCCCACGCGGGCGGCTTCGCTTTGGCCGCGCGGAAGCCGCTGCTCGCCGCTCCCGCCAGTTGACACCCTCGGTAGCCGCTCTATACTAGTTATTAAGGAGTCTTGAATATGCGAATAATGCTGATTGTCTTCTCGCTGGTCGCGGCCGCCCCGGCGCCGGCAGCCGATTCTCCCGAGGCGTGGCTCATTCCGTTCGCCGCAGCCTACCAGCCGCCGGTAAGCAGCTTCAACTCGGCCTTCGGCTCCGGCATGCCCGCAGCACGCAGCCGTCACTTCGGCTGGGGGCTGGAACTCCGCTCGCTCACCGGCTCATTCCTGGTCGGTCCGCTCTTCTTCAAGACCTGGGACGACGCCGAAAACGACTCCTTCCGGCTGCGCACCGATGCGACCGGCATCTTCGGCGAGATGGGGGTGAAACTGGCACCGGTGACGTTTCTGACCATCGTACCGATGGTCGGTGTCGGCGGCCTCTCGCAGTCATTCAGTCTGCGTGAGAGGTCCTCCGACTCGGTACCGTTCGGCTCGCTATTGCGCGCAGCGACCTACTCATCGGGCATGCGCCTGGCCGGCATGGCCGCGCTGGAAATCGGACTCATCGCCAACAGCACGACCGGCCGGATCGGAATCGCCTTGCGCGGCGGCTATCTCTATTCGCCGTTCACCCCGACCTGGCGCCTCGCCAGCGGCGCCGCGGTCAGCGCTGCGCCGAATGACAAACTCGGCGGTCTGTTCTTCTCCGCCGGCCTGCTTTTCATGCCCCAGGCGGAGACCGCCAGCGGTCCAAACTGAGGAGGCTTCTGTGAGAAACCAACTGCGTCGGTTCCTTCCCATTTCCTTGTTGGCCGTTGCCTGTCTGTATACATACAAGCTGGAAGATCCCGAGACTCATACCTGCGCCGCCGCCGGAATCACCGGCCTCAGCGCCACGACCCAGAATGGCGCCATCAGCGTGACCACGTCGAACGACACGGTCATCACCGTTGTTGTGCTGAAGCATGCCTACGGCCGGGACAAGGCGGACGCCGAGCAGGCGATCGCGAATGTGGTCTACAGCGACACGGTTGTCGGCGACGAACTGAGAGCAAAGGCGGAGATGCCGAACGGCAGCCGGCCGTACGGCGCGAGCTTCACCATCACCGTCCCCGAGAGCATCGGGCTCTCTCTCTCAACGACCAACGGTGACGTCAGCGTGGCGAACACGGTTGGCGACATCAACGCCGGCACGACCAATGGCAGCGTCGAGTTGACCGGCACCACGGGAACTGCCAGCGTGTCAACGACCAACGGCAGGTTGAATGTGGCTGTTCACTACGGCGGAATCGACGGCAAGACAACGAACGGCACGGTTGACTGCGACGTCGCCACGCTTGGCCCCACCGAGAACGTCGGACTTGAAACAACGAACGGCAACGTGACGCTCTTGCTGCCGGCGGACGTGTCGGCGGAGATTGACGCTACGAATACCAACGGACTCATCACGATCTACGACTTCACGGTGATCTACGAGTCACAGACCGAGCATCACCTCCGCGGACGCATCGGTTCCGGCGCGTCGAGCATCACCATCACGACCACCAACGGTGCGGTCACGGTCCGCCGGCGGTCCTAGCATGAAGAGTGAATCCCGGGCCCACGGCCGAGAGTCAAAGGTTTATATAGAAAGTTGCATAGGCGCGGCTGGGGCCGAGCGGTTTGCGCTTGTCTTTAAGGCGCTGGGCCATCCGATGAGGTTGCAGATAGTCGGCGGACTGCTCAACCAGGAATGCAACGTCAAGCACATGACCGAGTGTCTTGGTGTGGCCCAAGCGACGGTTTCGCAGCAACTGGCTGTACTCAGGGCGGCCGGTGTCGTATCGCACGAAAGAAGAGGCAATCAAGTATGTTACCGGGTGACAAAGCCCTGGCTCCGCCAGCTCGTCCGCCTTGTCGCCAGGGAACAGCAGGAGGAATAGACGAATGGCTGAAGTGAAGCACGTCAACGATAATACCTTTGAAACCGAAGTACTGAAGTCGGCGCTACCGGTACTGGTGGATTTCGGGGCACCGTGGTGCGGCCCGTGCAAAATGATCGGGCCGATTGTTGAAAGCCTAGCCGGCCGGTACGAAGGCAAACTCACAGTCTGCACGATCAACACCGACGAGAGTCCTTCGACGCCCGGCAAGTACGACATTCACGGCATCCCTACCCTCATCATTTTCAAGGATGGCAAGGAGGTCGAGCGGCACGTCGGCTATGCCGCGGAGAACATCCTGTCGGCCAAGATCGACAACCACTTGAGCTAGCAGCGACTGGTGTCTGTCCAGGAACCCGGCTTCGGCCGGGTTCCTTCTTGTGCGACTATGTGACCTATGGGGCGAATGGACCCTATGGCCGCGTTTGACTGGCGGCTCGCCGGGGATAGGCTAACCTGTGGCATTCAAGCCGCTCTCTGCGTCGGCGGTTCGCCGGCTGGCTGGAATCTGCACGACCGAACGGGTGGTCACCGACCCGGTGCTGCTGACCGATTACGGCCACGACGAGAGCAGCGAGCCGGAGCGCCTGCCTGAGGCGCTGGTCAAGGTGCTTTCGGTCGAGGAGACTGCAGCAGTGGTCTGCCTCGCCCGAGAGGAACGGGTACCGCTGACGCCGCGCGGGCTCGGTACCGGCCTCGCCGGTGGCTCGATTGCCGTCCAAGGAGGCATTCTGGTTTCCACCGAGCTGATGGACCAGGTACTCGAGGTCGACGCTGGCAACCTGATGGTCCGCACCCAGCCCGGAGTCCGCACCGCCCGGCTCCAGCAGGCGTGCGCCGAACCCGGCCTCTATTACCCGGTCGACCCGGCCTCGCTCGACGACTGCTCAATCGGCGGCAACGTGGCGACCAATGCGGGCGGCGCGCGCGCCTACAAATACGGCGTCACCGGCGACTACGTGCGCGGCGTCGAGGCGGTGCTCGCCGATGGCTCAATCATCCGCTACGGCGGCAAGCTCCACAAAAACGTAACCGGCTACGACCTGAACAAGCTCCTCGTCGGCTCGGAAGGCACGCTGGGCATCATCACCGAAATCACGTTCAAGCTCGTGCCCAGGCCCCGGCACCAGGTCGACGTGCTGGTGCCGTTCGACCGTCTCGAACAGGGCGTGGAGCTCTGTCTGCGCGTCATCCGCGACAGCCGGCTGCTGCCGGCAGTGGTCGAGTTCATCGAGCGGGGCGGGATTGCCGCCTGCAACCAGGCCCTCGGCACCTGCCTGCCTTTTGCCGACGCCGCGGTCCAGGTGCTCATCGAGCTCGAGGGCAACGACCGGCAGCAGGTCCTGGCCGAGTGCGTCCTGCTCGGCGAAACCGCAATGGGGTTGGGCGCGCGCGATCCGCTGGTGGCCGACAACGCCACCGACCAGGAACGGCTCTGGACCGCCCGCCGCTCGCTCGCTAAGACCCTGAAGCAGGTCTACCCGCAGGTCACTGCCGAGGACGTCGTGGTCCCGCTCTCCGAACTGCCCGCGACCGTCGAACTGGTCGCCGGGTTGCAGCAGAAGCACGGCATTCCGATTGTCCCTTTCGGCCACATCGGTGACGGCAACATCCACGTCGACATCTGCCGCACCATCACCGACGACGGCAAATGGCAGCGGGTCCGGTCAGCAGTGGTTGACGAACTGGTCGACTTCGTGCTCGCGCGGGGCGGGCAGATTACCGCCGAGCACGGAGTCGGCTCGGCCAAACGCCACCTGATGAAACGAGCGCTCGGCCCGGCCGAGCTTAAGGTGATGCGCAACCTGAAGCAGTCGCTCGACCCGGAGAATATTCTGAATCCGGGAAAGGTCCTGCCGGACGACTAGCGGGCCGAACCGGTCGGCCGAGCTACCTTGGCAATCTTGCCGATCTTCTTGAAGTGGAGAGACTGAACAACAACCAGATACAGACCGTCAGCCAGTTCCCGCCGTGCCTCGTTCTTTCCGTCCCAACTCAGCACGCGCTCGGTGACGTGTTTGAACCGGCGCACGAGCGTACCGGACAGCGTGTAGATGAGGACGTCCGGCGTCTCGCCGGCCGGGAAGTCCAGGACAAGCTCGCACCCTCCGGCGAACGGGGCCGGCCGCGTGTAGGGTTCGGCCCAGGTCTTGACTTCGATCTTGTCGAACTGACTTGCCATCGAGACGTTGCCGTATGAGTCGGTCGCGGTGACG
>CAYOCZ010000095.1:8710-10173 GCA_964402475.1 uncultured bacterium
CTTGTCGAACTGACTTGCCATCGAGACGTTGCCGTATGAGTCGGTCGCGGTGACGAAGTAGTAGTAGCCGGCAGTGTCGCGCGGCACGCCGAACACCGTGGCAGTCGTGTCCGGGATGTCGGCCGCCACGGTGCGCATGGCGTCAAACGAATAGACCTTGATGTCGTCGAGGAACACGCCCTGCCCGTTGATGCCCGCGTCGCTGACGTAGCGGAAGCGGAGGTACAGGTTTACTGCTGGTGGCAGCGGGTAACGCCGCTCGTGCCATAACCGGTTGTCGCCGTAGAGCGAATCGAGCGCGTGCCACGTGCCACGGTCCGGCGACCATTCGACATAGCAGATGTCGCGGGTGAAACCCGCGAGCGAGTCCCAGTCTTCCTGGGTAGCGTACCAGGCATAGAACGAAAGCAGCCCGCCTCCAGACAGCTTCAGCGTATCGGCGCTCTCGATGAAGTTGGCGAGGCTGTTGGCCGAGCCAGAGAAAAATGAAGTCTGCCCCGAGTGAGCTTGCTGCGTACTCGTGGTCCAGCCGAGGTTAATCCAGTTCGAGAAATCATCACTGTTGTCATTGCAGACCTCCTCCGGCCGGGTCGCTTCGTAGAAATCGTACCGCACCGGAGCGAGGTCGAAACAGGAGTTCCACCAGAACCTGGCGTCGCTGCGGTTCCCCTGCCGTACCTGCCTGATCGCGGGCTGGTCCGGCTTCAGGTCATCGCTGTCGAAGTAGCGGTTCAGGAACTGGGGCCAGCCTGACTCCCGGGCGAAGTCGAGGGTCATGTACGATGCGGCCGAGCCCTTCAGGGCGAGGTAGTTGTCCGGGAACCAGATTGCGAGGCCGGCCGCGTTTCCAAGCCCTGAGCTTCGCTCGTTGGCGATGACCGCGGAGCGGAGCGAGGCAAGGAGGGAATCGCCGACCGCGCCCGCGAGTAACTCGATGAAGTGAATCAGGTCGACGTGGAACGTGTTGCCCGGAATAGTCTGGACCTCGGCGCGGGCCGCGCGCACGTCCGTGCTTGCCGGGTCGATACTATCGCGCAGGGTCGCCACCATCAGGTCCAGCGCCGGAGCCAGCTTGGCCATGTCGAGTGCGGATAGCGCGACCTGCTGCCCGGGATACTCCTCGACATAGTCAGAGCAGATGTCGGGAAGCTGTTCGACCGGAGCGCGCGTGGGACGGCCTATCAGCCGGTCGAGGAACTTGTCATAGGGCAGGCCGTCGGTCGGGACTATGGCTTCGGATGCAAGCATGTAGTCGCAGGCGTCGCTGACTTCGGCCGCGACTTCAATCATGCCCATCAGGCAGGCGTCGAAGGCGAGGATTCTCACCCGCTTGCCGAAGGCCTGCTTCACGCCAGCCAGCGCCTGCGCGAGTTCTCCGCCGGCGACACCCATCTCGTGGGCGTGCGACTCGTCGATGAAGATGGCGCGGCTCGGCCCGTAGCCCGGGTACCAGCCGTTGCCGT
>CAYOCZ010000096.1:0-2153 GCA_964402475.1 uncultured bacterium
GGATTCAAGACGTAGGATTCAAGGAGTCGAGCGGTGAGGATCCGAGCGACGAGAAACCGAGGTCTGAGGTTCCTCACTCGAATCCTGGAATCCTCAACCCCTTGACCTCTTCGCCTTCCCTACCTGAGTAGAATCGGATTCAGGGTTACGGCCTTCTCTATTGCCTCGACTGCCAGCTCCTGCCTACCCATGTCCCGATAGACAATGCCCATGTTGTGCCAGGCGCCGGCGTGCTTCGGGTTCGCCTTGACCGCGGCCTGGTAAGCGGCCAGCGCTGCCGGCAGGTTCTTCCTGGCGTAGTACGCCTGGCCGAGGTTGTAGTGAGCGCCGGCAAAGGCCCGGGCGTGCTTGACGGCCGACCGGTATGCCTCGATCGCCCGGTCATACTCCGCCTTCTGTTCGTCGGGGGCGAGCGTCGGCGCTCGCTCGAGGTACAGGTTCCCGAGATTATACCACGCTTCGGCGTAGTCATCCCCCCTGACCCGCGTCGCCTCGTTGTACGCGCCGACGGCCAACTCATATTCGCCGTTACGCTGCAGCGCCAGCCCAAGGTTGTTGTAGGCTTCGGCGTAGCCAACCCGGCTGTGGATAGCATGCTTGTACCGCTCGATCGCCTCGGGCCAGCGATTCATCAGGCTGTACGCGTTGCCCTGGATCAGGTAGGCGCCGGCGAGACCCGGGTCGATGACGAGCGCCCGGTAGCACGTGTCAATCGCTTCGGCGGGCCGCTGTTCGCCCAGCAGGCACTGACCGAGCATCTGGAGGGCCTCCGCGCAGTCGGGATTCATGCTCAGCACCCACTGCGCAACTCGCACGCCGTGGGCATACGACCTGGCGTCGGCGTACCCGCGCGCCATGCGCATATACCCAAGGGCCAGCAGGTCGGCAATACCCAGTCGCAGCGCGGCGGCCTCGTTCATCTCCTTGCTCCGGTCGAACGGGTGCCAGCATTCCCCTTCGTGCGCGGACAGGGGCATCTCGAGACAAACGCTGCCTCGGATGAGCAGGAAGTCGACCCGGAAGCCGAGCTTCGCAACAACAATCCCGTCTGCCACCGCCAGGCCAAGGTCATCGCCGACGCCGCCCGGGCGCAAGTTCAGGTACCCATCAAGCACCTGGGTGAGGAGAAACGACTGCCCCGCACGGGCATCGGTCAGCTGCCAGAGCCGGTCACGAACCGCGCGCGCAGTCTTCGCCCGCGCACCGGTCGTCAGGGAGGCAAGTCCCGAGCGGCCCATCGATTGTAGTTGATGCTGAACCGTGGCGGCCGTCGCCACAGTGGAGAAGAGCTCCTCGATCCGGTCGCCGTACTTTCGCAGGTCATCTTCAGACCTGACGCCGGCCATCAGCAGGAAACCGTATGCCAGCGCAGTCGCCTGACCCACTTCACACTCGACCGCGGCGATGCCTTTGAGGAACCGGTCAGGATTGCTGGTCAGGAAACCGGGCGAAAACTCGGTGCAGGACGCCACCTCGAGCAGCCGCGCCGACTCTTCGCTCGGCAGGATTCCCAGCGCCCGCTGGGTCAGCCGGTCTCGGTCGTCTTCGCTCAACTCCGACTGCCCGGCGAGATCCAGCACAAGCATTGATTCGGCATGGGCACGGTTGATTTCGAGTTGCTGTAGCAGGAGCGGCAGCCGTTCGAACTCGTCCGGCGTGTAGCCGGGCAACATGCCGTCATCCGGCTTGAGCTTCGGCTCCCAGCCCGAAAGAACTGCGATGTGGGTCGGCGGGAGATTCCGAGGATACCTTTCCTGCACAAGGGACAGGTCGAAGTCGACCTGCCTTGCGGCATCGCCCGTCTGAAACTGCGCTGAAGTCATGCGTCGATAATGCTATCCCGGCATCGCCACGGTTGGCAGTGCGGTGGTCATGGTCCACACCTCGCCCTCCGCCTACAACGCCTGAAGCATTATCGCCCTGGGCTGGAAGAAAGTCAAGGACGTCCCGGACACGATGACGCATCTGCCCGGCACTGGTTGCGCTTGACTTGCGGGCCAAGGGGGTTTATAATGACTGACTGGTCAGTTTTCAGTCAAGCATAACACAATGAAGATGAAGTCCGAAGCTAAGCGTTTCGCCATTCTCAAGGCCGCGTTTGAAGTCGTAACGGCCAAGGGCTATGCCGAGACCAAGGTTGACGACGTGGCCCA
>CAYOCZ010000096.1:2253-10122 GCA_964402475.1 uncultured bacterium
CCATCGCCGAGGTGATACAGCAGGGCATCGCGGCCGGCGAGTTCCGGCCGGTCGACCCGCACGTCGCCGCGATGATGTACATGGGTGCGTTCCGCTCCGAAATGATGGCCGCGGCGAACCGGCCGGGCGCGATCCCGCCCGACGCGTCGGTGAAAGAGCTGTTCTTCTGCGGCATCCTTGCCGACGGCAGGGGCCGCACCAAACGCGACAACCGATAAGGAGTAATGATGCGTAGATTTGCCCTCTGCATTCTGGCCGGGTTGCTGCTGGCGGCGACTGCGCCCGCCCCGGCCGACACGCTGCGCCTGAACGCGCAGTCGGCGGTCGAGATGGCGCTCGCGAACAACCACCAGATTGCCCAGGCCCAGGCCAAACTCGAAGAGGCGGTGGACAACAAGAGCGCGCTGTTCGGCGGGCTTCTACCCCAGGTATCGGCCACCGGCACCTACACCCGGCTGGGCAAGGTCAGCGAGTTTGCGATGGCGTCGCCGGTGCTGGGCAATCTCCAGTTCCCGGTTCGTGACCCCGCAGGCAACATCATCGGGTACACCGACTCAGTGCCGGTCATCGCCGGGTATCGATTCGACACGCTGCAGTTGGGCAGCGCCAACAACGTCGCCCTGACCGGCACGGTACAGCAGGTGCTGTTCACGTGGGGCAAGGCGATTAACGCGTACCACATCGCCGGCTTGAGTGTCGACCTCCAGAAGCAGGCCGCGGTCCAGGCGCGCTCCCAGGTCCGGGTCGATGCGACCCAGGGCTTCTACCAGGCCCTGCTCGCCCAGCGGACCCTGGCGGTCATGCGCGACGCCTACAAGCAGCTCAAGGGCCACATTGACCAGGTGCAGGCACTGTACGACAACGGCCTGGCCACCAAGCTCGACGTGATGAAGGCGACGCTCGGGCTCCAGCAGATGGAAGCCCAGCTCTCCCAGATTGAGAGCGGCGCCGACCTGGCGCTGGCCGCCCTGCGCAACACGCTCGGCATCGAGCCGGACGCCCCGGTCGCGCTCGACGAGGAACTCGCGCCCGACTCGATGACCGTGGACCTTGACCAGGCTACGAAGCAGGCGCTCGAGCGCCGGCCCGAACTGACCCAGCTCCGCGACGCCGCGAAGATAGCCGACCTCGGCACTCGCATCGCCCGCGCCGCCAACCTGCCGAACGCGTTCCTGCAGGCCAGCGGCAGCTACAAGAACCCGGTCGGGTTCAGCGCCGGCTGGGGCACGGACTGGAACGCGACCGCCGGCCTCTCGGTGCCCATCTTCACCGGCATGTCGAACTACAACAAGCTCAAGGCCGCACAGGCCCGGCACCGCCAGGCGCGCGTCGCTTTGGCGATGGTCGAGGACGGAGTCCGGCTCGAAGTGCAGGCGACGGTGTCGGCCCTCAACCAGGAGGGGCGCAACGCCGCCTACCAGAAGAAGAACGTCGAAGTCGCCGAAGCCGCGCTCGGTCTGGCCCAAACCCGGTACGAGAACGGCCTGCTGACCAACCTCGACTACATGGACAGCCAGCTCGCGCTGACCCAAAGCCGGGTCGCTTACTTGAGCGCGCTGGCCAACTACCAGATCGCGAAGGTGAAACTGCTGAAGGCGACTGGCCAAGACTAGGGAGACAATGATGAAGTATCTGCGCACGCTCTTGATTCCGGCAATTGCCCTTTTCGTCGCCGTCGGCTGCGGGCCGAAGGACGCCCCCCGGAAGCGGAACCTCCAGTCGGTCGCATTTGAGACTGCCCGGCGCCAGACCGTGACTCGGACCATCGGCCTGCTCGGCACGGTCGAGGGCGAGACGCAGGCAACCGCGATGTCCAAGATAGCCGGCAAAGTCACCAGCATCGCCCGGCCCGAGGGTTCGTGGGCTAACGAGGACGACCCCATCGCATACGTCGTCAACGACATCCCGGGAATGGACTACCAACCCGGTCCGGTCCGCGCCCCAATTGCCGGCTACGTCGGCAAGGTCTACGTCGAGGTTGGCCAGAGCGTAGCGCCGGGCGTGCCGGTTGCGGTCGTCACCAACTATGGAAACCGCGTGACGGTCAAGGCCCGGATAGGCGACCAGGATCTCCGCTTCGTCAAGCCAGGCGCCCCGGCAACCATCAGCGTTACGGCCTTCCCGGACACCGTATTCTCCGGCCGGGTGACCGTCGTCGCGCCGGTTCTCGACCAACTTTCTCGGACCGCCACGGTCGAGATGAGCGTCAGCAACACCGGACGGAAGCTGGTCCCCGGCATGGCCTGCGGTGTCCAGCTCACGCTCGAGCAGAAAACCGATGTCGTCGCCCTGCCCCGGGTCGCGCTCTTCACCAACGGCTACACCCGGGTCGCGGTCCTCGACGACAGCACCGCCCGTTTCCGGGACGTCACGACAGGCCTGGTCGGTGACCGGCTGGTCGAGGTCACGTCCGGGCTCGAGCCGGACGAACTAGTCATCACCACCGGCAAGGAACGCATCGAGGACGGCGACAAGGTCCGGCCGGTGGAGGTCGGCAGGTAATGAAACTCACCGACTCCTCCATCCGCCGGCCGGTCACTACCGCGATGGTCGTGCTTGCGTTGGTGGTGTTCGGCGTCATCGGCGTCACCCGGATGCAGGTCGACTTCTACCCTGACGTCACCTTCCCGATGGTCGTCGTCGCGACCGTATACCCCGGCGCCGGCCCGCTCGAAGTCGAGTCCGAGGTCACCGACCCGATGGAAGAGGGCCTCGGCACCATCGGCGGCCTGACCGACATCACCTCGACCTCGTCCGAGAACATATCCGCCATCACGCTCCAGTTCGACTGGGGCACAAACCTCGACGCCGCGGCGTCCGACATCCGCGACCGGCTCGACATGGTCCAGGCCGACCTGCCCGACGACGTCCAGAAGCCGTTCGTCTTCAAGTTCGACCCGTCGATGATGCCCGTGCTCCAACTCGGCATGGCCGGCGAAATCGACGAGACCGAGTTGGCCGAGATCGCCGACGAAGTCGTCGAGCGACTCCAGCGAGTCCCGGGCGTGGCCGCGGTCAACATGGGCGGCCAGGCCGTTCGCCAGGTCCAGGTCGAGCTCGACCTGCGCGAGTTCGCCGCCTCGGGCGTCACCACCGACGCGTTCGCCATGGCGCTCAAGGCCCAGAACCTCAACTTCCCCATCGGCTCCATCTCCACCAACGACCAACGCTACCTCATCCGGCTCATCGGCCAGTACGACAACCTCGACGCCATCCGCAACACCGCCGTCGGCGCGCGCCGGGACGGCACCCCGGTGCTCGTCCGCCACGTCGCCCGGGTAAGCTGGGCGCCGGAGGAACGCGATGCCCTCGTCCGGATGAACGGCGACGAAGCCATCTTCCTCTGGATCCAGCGCCGGCCCGACGCCAACACCATCCAAGTCTCCGACGCCCTCATCAAGGAGGCGAAGAAGATCGAGCGCGACCTGCCGCCGGCGGTCGACTTCCGAGTCTTCTGGGACAGCGCCCAGCCGGTCCGCAACTCGGTCAACAGCGTCGCGATGAACCTCGTCCTCGGCGGCATTCTCGCGTCGATGGTCCTCTTTCTGTTCCTGCGTCGCTTCCGCGCGACGATGTTCGTCGCCTTCGCCATCCCGGTATCGGTCTTCTTCGCGCTGCTCGGGATGTACATCGCCGGATTCACGCTGAACATCCTTTCGATGGCCGGGCTGGCCATCGCCGTCGGAATGGTCGTGGACAACGGCGTCGTCGTCTTCGAGAACATCTTCCGCCGGCGCGAGCAGGGCGAGGCACCGTTCCAGGCGGCCAGCGAGGGAACCTCGACCGTCGCGATGGCCATCACCGCCTCGACCCTGACCACCATCGCCGTCTTCCTTCCCCTGCTCCTGCTCCAGGGCATCCTCCAGGTTTTCTTCAAGGAACTCGCCTTCGCCATCATCTTCGCGCTCATCGCCTCGCTCGGCATCGCCCTCACCCTCATCCCGATGCTGGCCAGCCGCTTCCTAAAGATGAAGCCGGCCGGTGCCCAGGAAGGCGGCATCCGGGGCTGGTCCGAGCGGGCCTTCGGGAGCGTCGAGACCGGCTACTCCCGGTTCGTCGGCTGGGGCATCGGCCACCGCAAGCTCGTCATCATCCTGACCACCCTCGTGCTCATCCTCAGCCTCGGCCTCATCCCGCTCATCGGCACCGAGTTCATGCCCCAGCAGTTCACCAACTTCACCGAGTTGTACGCCGAGATGCCGATCGGCACCAGCCTTGAGAAGACCGACTCGGCCGTCGTCCTGATCGAGCAGCACATCGTCGAGAAGTGGGGCAGCGAGCTCAAGGCGATGATCGTCCAGGCCGGTGGCGGCACGAACGTCTTCTCGGCCATCTTCGGCGGCGCCCGCGCCAACAGCGCGGAGATTAACCTGGTGATGAAGGACGACTCGAAGCACACGGTCGTCGACGTCGAGAACGACGTCCGCGAGTTCGGCAACGCCATCCCCGGCATGCAGGTCCGTGCCGGCCGCTCCCGTGGCATGGGCAACTTCATGGGCGGCGGTGCCGCGCTCCAGGTGGAGATCATCGGCCACGACCTGGCGACCGCCGACTCGCTCACCGCACAGGTGGTCGCCGCGGTCGAGACCCTGCCCGGCGTGGTCGACGTCGAGGCCAGCCGCAAGCCCGGCGACCCCGAGATCCAACTTCGCATCGACCGTGAGAAAGCCGCGCTCTACGGCCTGACACCCTACCAGGTAGGCAGCGCGCTCCGCACCCAGCTCGCCGGCAACGTCGCCACCCAGTACCGGCTCGGCGGCAAGGAGTACGACGTCCTGCTCCGGCTCAAGCAGGAGCAGCGCGACGAACTCTGCGACGTCCTCTGCACGTCGGTCAACGGCCCGCTCGGCTCCGTGCTGCTCAAGAACGTCGTCACCGACCACCCCGGCACCAGCCCGCTGGCGGTCGAGCACAAGAACACCGAGCGGATCGTCAAGGTTGAGGCCAACGTCGTCGGGCAAGCGACCGGTCGGGTGGGCGCGCTGGCTCGCAGCGCGGTAGCCGGGATACCGGTTCCGCCCGGGTTCACGGTGCGGGTGGCGGGTTCGTTCGAGGACATGCTGGAGTCGTTCCGCGACCTCGGATTCGCAATGCTCATCGCCATCATGCTCGTCTTCATGGTGATGGCCTCGCAGTTCGAGAGCTTCCGTGACCCGTTCATCATCATCTTCACGATTCCGTTCGCGCTCATCGGCGTTCTCTGGGCCCTGTTCGTCACCGGCACGACGCTGTCGATTGTCTCCGGCGTCGGCGTGCTGGTGCTGGTCGGCATTGTCGTCAACAACGGCATCGTCTACGTCGACTTCGTCAACCAGCTCCGGCGGGACCGCGGAATGGCGCTCGAAGCAGCGGTCAAGGAGGCCGGCCGCATCCGGCTCCGGCCCATCCTGATGACCGCGTTCACGACCATCTTCGGCCTGCTGCCATTGGCGCTGCAGATCGGCGAAGGCTCGGAGTTCTGGTCGCCGCTCGGCCGCGCGGTCATCGGCGGAATGATCGTCTCGACCTTCCTGACGTTGATGTTCATACCGGTGCTGTACACGTCCTTCGAGAAAGGCGCCGAGCGCCGGCGTCTGCGGAAAGCGGCCGAAGCCCCGACCGCCCGTGCGTCGGACGCGCCCGGCCAGTAGTCAGTCACCTACTCGCAGCGGGGCGCGGACATCCGCGCCCCGTTCGCTTTCCCGATTCGGCTAGATTCCTATCTACCGCTACTACTTACTACACTACTCTCCACTCCCTGCTTCTTACTCCCTTTCTCCGTCCATCTCCCCGACGTGCTTGACCGCGGAAACGCGGTGGCTACAATGGTCCGAGCAAAGGAGAAAGCACATGCGCAAACTCAGCATCGCGGTGTTCACGCTTGCACTCGGCGCCATGGTAGTATCCAACGTCGGCTGCATGAAGTGCGGCGAAGGCATTGCCGAGAAAGCGACCGAAAAGGCGGTTGAAGCGGCGGGCGGGGGGAAAGTCGACATCGACGCCGGCGGGACCGACATGGCCGACCTGCCCGAGTTCCTCCGCTACCCCGGCGTCAAGGCCGTCGGCAAGATGTCGGTGACGACCGACGAGGGCCACGGCACCGTCTGGTCGCTCGAATCCGGAGATCTCATCGGCAACATCGTGGATTGGTACCGGGCCGCATTCAAGGCCCAAGGCTGGAAGACCGGCGCCGAGATACAGACCGGCAAAGGCATTATGCTCACGGGCGCGTCAAAAGACGAGAAAGGAATGGTCTCGCTCCTCTTCGTCTGGGGCGAGAACAAGACGACCATCTCGCTGACCCACGTCAGGAAGTAGCAGCCGGCAACAGAACTCAGGAAGCCCGGGCCTCCCGCCTGGGCTTCTACCTTGTGGCTCGAGGTCAGGCCCCACAGACGCCGGCGTCTGCGGAAAGCGGCCGAAGCCCCGACCGCCCGTGCGTCGGACGCGCCCGGCCAGTAGTCAGCTACTCACCATCAGCGGGGCGCGGACATCCGCGCCCCGCTCCTTCATCGCACGGCCTGCTGCAGCCGCCGCGCCGCGCACGGGCTAACTGCTCACTGCTACCCTACCAACTCGCGGCAAAGCCACGCGTGAAAGCTCGTCGGAAAGTGCCTTGTGTCTCTCGAAGTATGTCGCGGTGTACGTCTCGATGTATGCCGGATTGTGTTCTGCGCTACGTCGGCGCTTGCGTCTGCTCCTGAATCTCACGTTCGATCTTGACCTTAACCTCAACCTCAATCTTGCCTTGTTCCGCTCGCTGCTCGGGAAGTCGCTCGAGAAGACGTTCGAGAGGTCGAACCCGTTGTCGTTCCGCCCGTCGTTGGTCTTGGCGTGTCTTCAGCCGCGTCGGCAGACACTACCCCCCAGGCGGCCCGTGGGCCGCCCACTCCCCGGCAGAATTGTGTTCGGAGGCCGGCAGACAACCACATATAGAGGGCAAGCAGACGGACTACGGCATTCGCAGTAGACGCGGGCCTCAATGGCTTTGGCCGCAACGCGGGTCGCGGAACTCGACCCAGGATTGCGGCGTTCACTTGAGCCCTGACTTAGACACTTGGCCGCCAATTCGGCCCGCAACTGACTGCCGAACTCAACTCGGCATCCAAAGCGCGGTTCAGGGCAGGAATCGTCGCGAGCCTGGCTGCCGAACTCAACCCCGAGCTCGCTGCGGCGCTGAATGTCTAAGTCACGGCGCTATCGGCTGTTGCATTGACTCCGACCGTCGCCGCGCGCCTGAAACGCGGGCTAAGTCCTTGGTTGACGGCCACATTGAAGGCCCAGTCGTACGTGGCCTTGAACCCCGGAGTCATTCCGGGAGTGACTCCCCTGTTGCCGGTCCGCGTGCCGGGTAGAACTCAGGGTATCAGACCAGGGGCGACGACGATTCATGTCACGGAACGCAAGATTCTCTTGACAGTTTTGCACTTGGCGAGCGTATCTACATATGAGTGGAGCAGTGGGGCGCCAACCGGCACCCACGCCCCTGAGGCCCGAAAAGCCAGAATCCCGGTCGGATGGCCGGAAAGGAGTCTGAACATGTCAGACGTAACTCGTCGAGTCTCTCGCTGGAAGGCCAAGTTCTCGCCCGACATCGCGGCGCAGACGACCTCCCGCATCTTTGCCGACATGACCGAACGCTACGAAGCGGCCATGGTGGCCCTCAGCTCGATGGAAGTGCAGACGAAGCAGGTGCTGGACGCAAGCGGCATCGACACGATGTACATCGTCTTCTACCTGGACTTTGCCCGGCAGCTCTTCCGTCTCTCGCACGGCCGGTCAATCTCCGGCCCGACGCTTGTGCGCGAAGCCCAGGTGCTGCTGGAGAAGTGGCAGGCTCGCGGCCTCAGAGCTGATGTCCTTGCGGCAATCCGCTACGAGGTCTTCAGC
>CAYOCZ010000097.1:0-10121 GCA_964402475.1 uncultured bacterium
CAGCCGCAGGACTGATGCTGGCCGAGCGGCTGAACCTGCGCGGGCAGTACGACAGCGCGATTGTCTTGATGCAATCCGTCGTCGGAAACCAGCCGACAGCCGCCCATCTCAACCGGCTGGGCAGCCTGTTCATCGCCGCCGGCGACTCAGGGCGCGCCGGGCAATGCTACGAATCAGCCCTGCGGCTCGATTCGACGTACGTGCCGGCGTTGTACAACCTGTCGGTGTTGTTCGTCGCGAGAGGGGAATCCGTCTCAGCCCGGGTCCTGGCCGAACGGGCGTTTCGCCTGCGGCCCGACCTCCAGGCAATCAGGGAACTCCACCAACATCTCAGCGGGGCTTCGATTTCTGGGGACAGTCCGCGTTCGGGGACTGTCCCCTCTCAATAGCGCGCGGCGATCGGCATCCGCCAGCCCGTGCCGAACGCCCGGCTCGTCACTTTCAGCCCGGGCGCGGCCTGCCGGCGTTTGTACTCGTTCTTGTTGACGGCCCGGACCACCCACTCCACGGTCTTGCGGTCATGCCCGGCCGCGACAAGCTCTTCCGCGGAAAGGCCCTCGTCCACATAGCCGGCGATGACGGCATCGAGCACGTCATAGGGTGGCAGCGTATCCTGGTCGGTCTGGTTGGGCCGGAGCTCGGCGGACGGCGGCTTCCGTATAGTGGATATCGGTATCGTCTCACGAAGGTGATTGATGTAGTCCGCCAGTGCGTAGACCGTTGTCTTGGGCACGTCCGCCAGCACACACAGGCCGCCGCTCATGTCGCCGTACAACGTGCAGTACCCGACCGCAAGCTCGCTCTTGTTCCCGGTCGCGAGCACCAGATGACCGAGCTTGTTGGATATCGCCATCAGGATGTTGCCGCGCACGCGCGCCTGGAGGTTCTCCTCGGTCGTATCCGGCTTTCGGCCCGCGAATTCGCGCGCAAGCGACGACAAGTAGGCGTGGTACGCCTCGGCGATGCCGACTTCGTGGAACTCGATTCCGAGGTTTTCTGCCAGCCGGCGTGAGTCCTCGACGCTGCCTCGGGAAGAATACTCGGACGGCATAGTGATGCCGAGAACGTTCTCCGGCCCGAGGGCTGCCGCAGCCAGACAGCCAACGACTGCGGAGTCGATGCCACCGGAAAGCCCCAGCACCACCCTTTCGAAGCCGCACTTGCGCACGTAGTCGCGCACGCCGAGCACCAGTGCATCGTGGATCGACTCGATCGGGTCAATCTCGACGTCGTTGCTGTCCGCGCCGACTGCGCCCGTCTCGACCACGGCGAGTTCCTCCTGGAAGGGCTTGAGCGCCAGCTGTGGTTTGCCTTGCCGGTCAAACGCCATGCTCCGGCCGTCGAACACCAATTCATCGTTCCCGCCGACCTGGTTGACGAAAACGAACGGCAGCCCGTGCCGTGACGCGTGACCGGCAATCAGCCGCTTCCGCACCGCTTCCTTGCCGACCGCGAACGGCGAAGCCGAGATGTTGATGAGCACGGTCGCTCCGGCTGACGCGAGTTCGGCCACCGGGTCGCGGTCGTACGCCGCCCTCTCCCACATTTCGGGTGAGTTGGCCTCGGCGGCCCCTGTCGGCCAGGTCCACGCGTCCTCGCATACGGATATCCCCAGGGTCTCGCCCCCGAACTTCGCGAGCCGCACCTTGTCGGCCGGGTCGAAGTACCGGGTCTCGTCAAAGACGTCGTAGGTCGGGAGCAGGGATTTGGCCTGCCGGAACTGCTCTTTGCCTCCGGCCAGAAGAATCGCGGCGTTGAACAAACCCACGCCCAAGGAGCGAAGCGAACGAACCGGAGCGCCAATGATGATTCCGACCTCGGGGAATTGCGCTGAAATCCGCGCCACGTCGGACAGCCCGGCCTCGACCCGGTCGATGAACCAGTTGCGGGCAAGCAGGTCGCGCGGCGGGTACCCGGTCAGCATCAGCTCAGAGAAAACGACGAGGTCCGGGTCGAATCCGCGGGCCTGTTCAAGCGCCTTCTGCACGCGCCGGACATTTCCGGGCACGTCACCTACCATCGGGTTGAGCTGCGCTAGGACAACCTTCATCGCCTATCGTTCATCGTTCAGCACTCATCGGTCATCGCTCACTGGTAGCAGTCTGCCAAACCCGCACGCCTTGTCAACAAAGCGCGATTCGCCTATTATCTCATCTCCGTGCTCACTCTAATGTTGTTGCTGCTGCCGGCGCAGCTGACCCGGCCGGCTCTACCGGTCCCGCCGGGGCTCGATACCTTCGACCTCTCGGACCACACCGTTGTCCTGTCAGTGGATGATGGATATCACTCAGTCTACGAGAATATCTACCCGCTGCTCAAGCGCTACCGCATGACCATGACTCTTGCGCTCATTACCGGCTGCATTGCCGAAGGCAAACCGTCCTACAGCCCGTCCGACCGTTTCCTGAACGAGCGTGAAGTCAGGGAAATGATGGACTCCTGCGACATCGAGATTGCCAGCCACACGCTGACCCACGCCTGGCTGACCCGAGTCGACAGCGCATCGGCCTGGCAGGAAATCAGCAATTCGAAGCGACGGCTGGAGTCGCTCTTCGGCACCGAGGTCATTACGTTCGTCTATCCCTATGGTGACATGAACGGCCGGGTCCGCAATATGGTCCGCCGCGCCGGGTACAAGCTCGCCCGAAAGGTCGGACCGGGCACGCCGAACCTCTGGGTGGAGCCATACCGGATACCGGAAGTCGAACTCAGGATTCAAGCCTCGCTGCCAGAGATAATCAGCCACATCCGTCGGCACCAGACGACCGTTCTCCTGCTGCATCGCATCGTCCCGTCGCCCAAGGTTTTCACCGAGTGGCCGGTCGCCGATTTCTGGGCCTTGCTGGATTGGATGCACCGGCGCCAAGTCCGGGTGGTTACCCTGGCTGGTCTCTACCGGGAGTGGTGGCGGGAAAAGCTGAACCGGGCCCTGCTCGAGGCGACCAGCGGATCGAACTCAGCCCGGCTATTCGAGGATGTAGACATCGACGCCACTCGCACTCCCCATCCCCGCTGAGGTGAAGGCGTCCATGTTCTTCTTCCGGCCGACGAAGATGTCGATGTGCTTACCCTTGACCGCACTCCCCACGTCGTGGGCATAGAAGACCCCTCCCGAGGTTCGGCCATCAACCGTGACGTTCTCAGCCTGCGGAATGTAGACTACCGAGCCCAAGGGTATCAGACGCGGGTCGACCGCAATGGACCTGAGCTCGGTGAGTTTGTGCCCACCGTAGCCGAGGAATTGGTCCACGACCTGGGCCCGGTTGGCCCGTTTGAGGTAGCTGATACGCCGCCCGTCCTTCAGGCAGGCCGCAGCCTCGACCCGGAACGCCTTCACGAAAGCTGAAGAGAACCGGCCGAGAAGCTGGCCATCGGCAAGGTAGAGAGACGAAGACCGGCTGGTCGGGTACTCGGCTTCCACGACCGCCCAGTAGTATGTCACCTTGAAACGGCCGAGGTACCGGCCCTGTGGCACTCCGGCACTGTCTCGCACGCCGGCGAACAGGAAATCCGGCGGCCGAACGCCGCTCCGGACAACGCTGCTCGTAGTCTGCGCCTTGGGCAAGAAGCAGGCCGACATGAGCAGAAACAGGCCTACAGCCCATTTTTTCATGTCAATATCGTCCAAATACCGTGTGTGCTGTCAAGAAAATCCTCGGGTGGCATTTCCGCGCCAAGAACGCCACAGGCTTAAGCTATTGTGATATAGCCACTTAGAAGCTGCGCGACCCGAACATTGGCCCGGGGAACGGAACTTCGACCTTCATTCTGGGACACCTTCCGGCGGGTTTGGGCACGAATCAGCTGTTTGTTCGGCAACAGCCGCCAGTGGGTCCTGTAACTCAGAGAGGCCGAGCGGCCGGCCCTACCCGAGGTCCAGTTCGCTCTGCCGGGCGTTCAAGGCCTTGCGGCTGAAGTGGTCGTAGGCCCGTTTCTGGGCTATTCGTCCTCGCGGGGTCCGCTGGATCAGTCCCTGCTGGACCAGAAAGGGCTCGTAGACCTCCTCCAGCGTGCCGACATCCTCTCCGACGGCCACTGCCAGCGATGACGCACCCACCGGTCCGCCATCGAAACGGTCGATGATGGTGAGGAGTACCTTCTTGTCCATCTCATCGAGCCCGAGAGTATCCACATCAAGTTGAATCAGAGCGTAGCGAGTTATCTCCTTGTCCACCAACGCCTTACCACCAACTTGGGCGAAGTCGCGAATCCGGCGCAGCAGGCGGTTCGCGATTCTCGGGGTACCCCGAGACCTTCTGGCAATCTCTACCGCGGCGTCGTCCTCGACTTTCACGTTCAGGATGCGCGCAGTACGTCGGACGATAAGAACCAAATCCTCAGCCGGGTAGTAGTCGAGGTGGAAGGACATGCCGAAGCGGGAACGCAATGGCGCGGTGAGCAGACCCGACCGGGTCGTGGCGCCAACCAGCGTGAAGCCGTGCAAGGCTATCCTCTCCGACCTGGCTCCAGGTCCCTTGTCAATGAGAACGTCGAGCGAGAAGTCCTCCATTGCCGGGTACAGGTACTCCTCCACTGACTTGCTGGTTCGGTGTATCTCATCGATGAAGAGAACGTCCTTCGGCGCGAGTCCGGTTAGGATGCCGGCCAGGTCCACGGGCCGTTCAAGTATCGGGCCCGAACTCGCCCTGAGTGCGGCGCCCATCTCACCGGCGATGATGTATGCGAGAGTTGTCTTGCCCAAACCGGGTGGGCCGAAAAGCAGGACGTGCTCGAGCGGCTCCCCGCGCAGCCTGGCCGCCTCGATGAAGACCCGCAGGTTCTCCTTCAGACGGTCCTGGCCGATGAAGTCGTTGAGAGTCCGGGGCCGGATCTCCTCGTCCAACGCCTCCTCTCCCCGCATCCGCTGAGGAGAGGAGATACGTTCGGTCTGGACCACGCCCGGCTAGCCTCGCTGCGCCAGGGTCAGCTTCAGGAGTTCCTGCAGGCTCAGGTTCTCGGCCGCACCCACCCGTCGCAGCCGGTCACGGGCCTCGCGGCGAGTCAGCCCCAGCGAGACCAGCGCCGATTCCGCATCCGCCAGCAATTCTGAGCCGGCCTCGGGCGGAGGGGCTTCGGCCTGCAGTTTCTTGATGATATTGTCGGCCTTGGTCGGCCCAATGCCGGGGACCGTCCGAAGAACGTCGGCCTTGCCGGTGGCGATGAACGAACCTATCTCACCGGGAGTGAAGCGGGACAGCAGATTCAACCCGGCCTTTGGACCGATGCCCGACACCGATGTCAACCGCTGGAATGCGGTCATCTCTTCCTTGTCGATGAACCCGAACAGCTCTACCCCGTCCTGGGTGAAGTGAGTGTGTACGCGCAGCACGACCTCGCTGCCGGCCTCGGCCAGCCTTCGTGATGTCGAAAGTGGAACCTTCAGGCCGAACCCGATTCCCTGGCACTCGACGACGATGCGCGTCGGTTCCTTCTCGACCAGGACGCCGCGCAGCCAGGCTAGCAACGCCGCCCCGTCTTCTCCGCCTGTCCGTGTCCGACCGTGTTGGCCTCCGAGGCCCCCGTCCGACGGTGCGTCCGTGCTGGTCGGTATCCGGCCGTCCGGCGACTGAGGCAGTACGCCGCGGCCAGCGCGTCGGCCGCGTGCTCGGAAACCCTCTCACCCAGCGAGAGCAGCCGTTTGACCATGTAGTTCATCTGGTGTTTCGATGCCCGACCGCTACCGGTCAGGGCCAGCTTGATGGTGGCTGGAGTCAGCTCCGTCACCGGTATCCGGTTCCGGCCCAGAACGTAGATAATCGTGCCGCGTGCCTCGGCCGAACGGATTACGCTCCGCGCACCGACCGACTTGAAGAAGAGGGTCTCGAGTGCGCAATGCGTTGGCCGATTGCGCCTGACCACCTCCTCCATTCCCTCGCCCAAAGACCGCAGTCGCTCCGGCGTGGGCTGGCGCGTATCAGTGGCGATTAGGCCGAACTCGGTCGCCTCGCCGTCTTCAATGATGCCGTATCCGGTCGCACCCAGCCCGGGGTCAATCCCGAGAATCCTCAAGTGAGGCTAGTCTGCGGACGCAATCTTCTCCAGTATCTCGTCCGGTATGTCGAAGTTGGCGTAGACCTGCTGGACCTCTTCCAGCTCCTCGAGTATCTCGATCAACTTGAGGACCTTGGGCGCGTCGCGCTCGGAGAGCTTCACCGAGTTGGCCGCGATCATGGTCATTTCCGCGCTCTCCCATTCGATGCCGGCATCTTTGAACTGCTCCTTCACCTTCTCGAGCGCGCCGAGCGGAGTCACGATCGAGAAGGCACTCGCTTCGGTCGCGACGTCGTCGGCCCCTGCCTCCAGCGCCGCGGCCAGCACCGCATCTTCGTCCGACTTGTCCTTGGACACGACAATCAACCCTTGAGGCTTGAACTGCCACGCAACCGACCCGGCTGAGCCCATGCTGCCACCGTATTTGTCGAAGACGTGACGTACTTCCGCCGTGCTCCGATTCTTGTTGTCGGTGAGTGCGCGGATGAGCAGGGCCACCCCGCCCGGGCCATAGCCTTCATAGACGGTTTCTTCGTACGTGACACCGGGCAGCTCGCCGGTGCCTTTCTTGATCGCCCGGTCGACATTGTCGGCCGGCATGTTGATCGCCTTGGCCGACTCGACCGCCGTGCGCAGCCTGGGGTTGGCGTCCACGTCTCCGCCGCCAATCCTCGCCGCCGTGGTGATTTCCCGAATCAACTTGGAAAAGGCGGCGCCGCGGGCTGCGTCGGCCTTGCCCTTCTTATGCTTGATCGTTGACCACTTAGAATGTCCGGACATAACTATCCTCCTAGGCAGCCGGCGCCGCAGCATCGGTTGTCGTACCGCAATTGGATGCCAGTTCCTGTCACGACACCGGACTTGAGTCTGTGTCTAGTGTGCTCGCCCCTATTCTATGGCTGCAGGCACTGATGTCAACATAGTGCCCCGGCGCGGATAAGCTTGACAACTGCGGCAAACGACCTTAACTTTGAAGCACCTTGCTCGCCCTGACGCTGGTCATCACGCTTGTCGGAATTGACTCGAATGCCGGCACGACCGGCTTCGATTTCCTGAGGATGACGCCCACTGCCCGGGAGGCGGCGATGGGCGGTGCAGCGGTCGGCAGTGCCTCGAGCCCGATGGGATTCTGGTTCAGCCCGGCGCACGCCCTGTGGGCCGAGAGCCCCCGGGCCCAGGTCGGCTACCTCAACTACGTCGCCGGTGTCCAGACCGGTTCCGCCGCGTACAGCCAGCCGGTCGGCACCGACAAGGGCATTGGGTTCGGGATTGTCTACCTGAACTCCGGCACCATGAAACGCACGAACGAACGCGGGGAAGAGCTGGGCACGTTCGGTGTCTCGTATGCCGGTCTGAACCTGAGCGGTGCGATGCGACTCGCCGATGCGCTTTCGGTGGGCGTCGGACTGCAGGGACTCTATGGCTCAATCGACACCTTCTTCGGGATGGGTCTGGCCGGCAACGTCGGCGCGACCTACCAGTTCCCCGTCGACGGCCTCACCGCCGGCCTGGCGGTAAGGAACCTCGGGTACCAACTCAAGGCCTTTCAGGCCGGCCGCGACCCGCTGCCGGTTGACTTCGGGCTCGGACTCGGATACCAGCCCAACCCGTCGCTTAGCCTGGTGCTCGATGCGCACAGACCGATCGACAACCGAGTTAGCGTCCGCGCCGGCGTCGAAGGCTGGGTCACTGACCTTCTGGCCGTGCGCGTCGGCTACTCAACCGAAGGAATCGACCTCAAGTCCGGCGGTGGCGAGGACATCCTGGCCGGTCTGACCACCGGCCTCGGCTTCCGCTGGCACGGATATCAACTCGACTACTGCTTCATCCCGATGGTCGAACTGGGCGTCGCCCACCGCCTCTCGTTGGCGTTTTCGCTCTAGCCCGCTCGCGGTCACCGACTGCCGATGAAAAGGCAATTCCTCAAGGACATCAAGCCCGGCACGCAGGTCGACGACGTCTTCTACTGCTCGCGCCGGGATGTGAAAGAACGTCGCGACGGCGGCGCCTTCCTCACTCTCGAGCTGCGTGACCGGACCGGTTCGGTCGCCGCCATCATGTGGGACCGAATCGACGACGCCCTGCGCTGCGTTGAGGTCGGCGGCTTCTACCGTGTCGTGGGCCGGATGGGAGACTACCAGGGTAAGCCCCAGTTTACCGTCAGCCTTGTCTACCCGGCCGACCCGGCCGACATATCGCGCGACGACTTCATCGCCGCCTCCCGCTACGACCGCGCGCAACTCATGACTGAACTCCGAGGCTACGTGGCCGCGGTGAAGAACCCGCACCTCCGAGCACTGCTCGAAGCCTTCTTCGCTGACGAGAAATTCGCCGAGCAGTTCTCGCTCGCGCCGGGCGGCGCCCGAGTCCACCATGCCTACCTCGGTGGATTGCTCGAGCACACGGTCCTGATGTGCCGGCTCGCCCGGTCCTTCCCCGAAGTCTACGAGGAGATTGACGCCGACCTGCTGATGACCGGCGTCATTCTGCACGACGTGGGAAAAACACGGGAGTACGTCTACGACGTGGCGATTGACCACTCACACGACGGCCGGCTCCTAGGCCACATCACCTTGGGCTACGAGATGGTCAGGGTCAAGCTCGACGGCATCAAGGATTTCCCGGCCGAACTGGGTCGGATGCTGCTCCACATCATTCTTGCCCACCACGGCCAGATGGAGTTTGGCTCGCCCAAGACCCCGAAATTCGCCGAGGCGTTCATCGTCTACTTCCTCGACAACCTCGACGCCCGCGCCGCGATGTTCCGAGAGGCGGTTGAAAAGAACCCGAACACAAAGTGGACTGACTACCAGCAGTACCTGGAAACGAACGTCTACATCAAAGACCAGCCTGCCGGATAGGCGAGCCATGCTCGCTCCCACCCCGGCGCGGCCGGATTCCGACCCGGACTTCCCGGCCCTGCAGATCGCCTGCCAGCAACTCGACGTCGAGTTGACGCAGTTGCAGTACGACTCACTTATCCGCTACACGCGACTGCTGCGGGACTGGAACCGACGCATCAACCTCATCTCCCGGCGCGACACCGGCCGGATTCTATCGTATCACGTGATTGACTCGCTGGCGGTACAGCGACTGACACCTCAAGGTGCACGGGTGTGCGATGTCGGCAGCGGTGCCGGTTTGCCTGGGATTCCTCTTGCCCTGGTCCGGCCCGACCTGAAGTTGCTGCTGGTCGAATCATCGCAGAAGCGAAGTCGGTTTCTGCAGACCGTAGTCGCCGAGCTTGGGCTCGACAACGTCGAGGTGCTGAATGAGCGGGCCGAGTCACTGCCGGCCCTGGAATGCGACGTCGTGCTCAGCCGTCTTGCCGGACATTTGCGGGACGTCATCCGTTACGCCGGTCCCCACCGCAAGCCCAAAGGTACGATTGTCCTCTACAAGACTCGAGACTGCGCAACTGAACTGCTGAAGGCCGGCAGACTGCTGGCGCGTCTCCGGCTGCGGGTCGCGGGCTCACACGGCATCCTCCTGCCCTTGTCCGGCGTCCCGCGGCGCTTCATCGTGCTCGGTTCCTGCCGGTAGACCCCTCAAAAAAAAGAAGGCCTTCCCCCGGGCCTTCGTCCTTGAGAACATAGGGATGTAACCGATAAAAGCGTGCCCGGGTTCGTGCGAACCTCGTAGAAAGGAGGTGATCCAGCCGCACGTTCCCGTACGGCTACCTTGTTACGACTTCGCCCCAGTCATCGGCCCTGCCTTAGGCCCTCATCAAAGAGGGACTTTGGGCATTGCCGACTCCCATGGCGTGACGGGCGGTGTGTACAAGACCCGGGAACGTATTCACCACTGCATGCTGATCAGTGATTACTAGCGATTCCATCTTCATGCAGGCGAGTTGCAGCCTGCAATCCGAACCATGGCCGCTTTTACAGGATTGGCATCACCTCGCGATGTAGCTTCCCATTGTAACGGCCACTGTAGGACGTGTGTAGCCCTGGGCATAAGGACCATGATGACTTGACGTTATCCCCACCTTCCTCCTCCTTGACGGAGGCAGTCCCCCTAGAGTGCACCCTCGCGGGTTGGCAACTAGGGGCAGGGGTTGCGCTCGTTGCGGGACTTAACCATACACCTCACGGCACGAGCTGACGACAGCCATGCAGCACCTGTGC
>CAYOCZ010000098.1:0-10046 GCA_964402475.1 uncultured bacterium
AGCCCGGCCAGAAGCAGAAGACCGAATGCGATGCGGCGTGGCGCGACGCCCTTTCTCGGTCCGGCCGCCCTGTGGCCCGGGGAAGCTGGAAACGAGGCACCGGTAGCTGGCCTGCCACGCTCCGAAAAGCCACTCCGCCGAGAAGTCACTCGTCTATTCGACCTCTGCCCAGCCTCAGCAGGTGCGCAATGGTTCCGGCCAAGGACTCTGTTCCCCTTGTCCTGCTTCGACGAACAAGTTCGTCTTCAGAGGGAAGTAACCTAAGCAGTACGCCCTCCATTCGGCTCAAGCCCCAGCCATCAGCTTGCCCGCGTCCGGCCCGGACTCAATGTTGTAGACCTGGGTCACCTTGAACACAACCACGCCATTGTAGTTTCTGTCCGGCTTGTTTTTGTGCAGGTGGTCATTCGCGAAGTTGTAAGCCGGGCCCGTTGTCTCATAGGTCGCCGTACCTTTCAGCTTGTACGCCGCCCCGCCTTCACCACAAGCAGAAATGCAGGCCATGCTTCTGGCCTGGACGTTTGCTTTTGTTGTCTTCATGTACAGGTCGCCGATGACCATGGTATCCTCGTTGAACCACCAGTACTGCAACATCGGTACGACATTGGGCATACAGTCCTCGTCAACGGTGGCAAGGTAAATCAGCACGCCCTTGCCGAACATTTCCTTCACCTGCTCTGGAATCTGCATCAGCATTCCTTTCGCTGTCTGCGGCCAAGCTCTCCGAACCGGAGAGACAGCTCTCCTATCAGTTCTCGCACGGCCTCTTTTCCTCTGCCGGTTTCTTGAAGAACAGCCAGCAGTGACAGTGGCCGTCCTTGGCTGTTTCCTCATCAACGTCAGGACACGGACACACAGCGTCCTGCTCCAGGTCAATCGGGTGGGACTGCTTACAAGGGCAGTAACGCTTGCCGGATTGCTCCTCGTTCTTGGCCAGCAGATTGGCAATCTTGAGGGCACGTTTGGTATCCGGGTTAAGCACATAGCCGAGCGTGTCTCCCACTTTGCGCGCCCGCTCGATATTGGCCTTGTCCTTGTCGGTCAGTTCCATGTTCTCCCTGTCTTGTCAGCCGGCGGCGACAGGAATCATCCCGTTCCTGCCGCCGCGACGGCTGAGTTGGTTGCGCTCAGGATTATCCCGCGCTACTTCTCGGCCATGTACCAGCCGCGGCCGACCTGGTGCGCGTGCGCCGCGTCGCGCCAGAGGGTCACGAGCCCGGTCGCGAAGCCGAACAGGTCATTGCCGAAGTTCTTCACGATAGTCGGCTTCAGGTCCACCTCGACCATCTTCTTGTACTCGTCGAAGCACTTCGCGTACTCATCGGTCTGGTCCTCGACCTTGATGTTCTTGAACCCGTACTTCTTCATCAGGTCGCCCCAGCCCTGCAGGGTCTCCATGTACGGGAAGGACATCGACTCGTAGAGCTTGGCGAGCAGCGGCTCCTCGACCTTGCCGGTGATGACCCAGTCGGTGAAGATGAGCTTCCCGCCCGGCTTCAGCACGCGCGCGGCCTCGGCTATGAGCCGTTCCTTGTCGGCCACGTAGCACCACGCCTCCTGGCCCCAGACCACGTCGAACGTCTCCTTCTTGAACGGCATGTCCAGCGCCGTGCCTTCGACGATTGTTATCAGGTTGTCGAGGCCTGCGGTCTTGTTTCGCTCGATTGCCTTGGCATTCATCGTCTTGGTGAAGTCCAGCCCGGTCACCTTCACCCCGTACTTCTTCGCTATCTGCCGGGCCGGCGCGCCCAAAGCCGAGCACACGTCGAGCACGTGCATCCCCGGCTTCAGGCCCACGGCCAAGGCCATTCGGTCCGTCACCTCATCCTTGCCCGAGTGAATCTGCTCGGACATCACCGCTTCCCAAAGCAAGCCGCCCGGCCCGTCGTAGACGTCCTGAACGTCTTTGCCCGTGTAGTCATAACGCTTCTGCATTTTCTCTCCTTGCTTATTCTGATAGAATCGGACCCACCTGCCCGACACGCAAGACGGCCGTGCCGGGCAAGCTAGCTGCTACAGGGTACCCAGCCGGCAGACTGCCGGCGCAACGCCGGGCGGTCACCTGCCGGGCTTCCTCTTTGCCACGATTGTGGGATGGGGATGATACGGTCCGGCCCGCGGTCTCCGAGGCGCACGGCCCCGGGAAATGTCCCGAGTCACGGCACGCGCCTCCGGCGCATCAAGGCCGACTTGCCAGCAGTCACGGATAGGATGATAGGCCCCGCCCCGGCCAAGTCAAATCCTGCGCCGGAACTAGAGACTGAGGAAGAGAACCGCCAGGCCGGCGCAGGTCAGGCCTAGGACGTGCGGCAGTGTGAGCGGTTCCTTGAGAAATATGAACCCAAGCACGGCCGGAACCAGGATGTACATTCCCGACAAGGGCACGACCACCGACGCCGGGCCCCGCCGGAGCGCGATGAAGAAGAACACCAGCGCGAGGCCATAGGCCAGCCCGGCCCCGACCGCAACCGGGTGCGGCCGTGTCCACCTTCCGGTGCTGTCGGTGAGCGCGAACGCGGCGACTGGTATCACAGTGGCAATGGTGCTCCAGAAGGCCAGGCTTTGCGGCGATACGCTGCTTGAAACCACTTTGGCAAGGAAGCCCCAGGCTCCCCACAGCACGAGCGCAAGCACGGAGAGAAGTCGGTAGTCCATGGCCTGATGCTAGTGCGGCTGCTTGCGGAAGTCAATCGCCGGGGACGTCGGAAGCCCGCTGATGCAGCCCTGCCCCGGCCAAGTCAAATCCCGCGGACCGTTCGAGCCGCAAGCTGTCGGCTGTCATCTGCGTCGTCTCGACCACGCTCACCATGTTTGGGTATTGCGCCGCCGTTTCGGTCCGCCACTTCGGTCAATCTGCAATCTCCAATCTACAATCTGAAATGCCGCTATGCCGCGCCTTGCCTCCGTCATCGGAGGGGTGACTGCCTCTGTTTCCGCCCGAAACGGGGGTTCTTGGCATGGGTTCTCTCGAGCCAATTCATGTAGAGCTGTCGGCAGTGGTGAGTCTCGCTCCGACCCTCGGCGGTCAACATCCAGACGGCATCTCCCTCGCCGTAGCCCGGCTGAACCGCAATCACGCCGCGCCTCGCCAGCGAAGCCAGCAGTGTCCCGTCGGCATGGAGCATCCAGGCAGGGAGCGGCCCTTCATCGTCGAGTAACATTGCCAATCCAAGCTCCCTCAGGGAGCCGATTCCCCGTCCCGGGAAACGGAAGGAGCGTCTCCGCCGTACTCGCTGTGTCTCTCCTGCACGGGGTGTGCGCGCGGGCGGCGGAGGTCGCTTCAGGGCGCCGCAATTCGCTGGCGGGCAAGCCGCTGGTGCTTCCGCGCGTTTGTCCGGCGCTTGTTCAGAGGTTATCAGGTCCTCGATTCGTGTGATGAGACGTTCCAGTTTCCCTTCCTTGCTCTTGCCACTTGTCTTGAAGAAGCGGCGAAGCAGTTCCACACGGATGCCCGACCATTCAGCCAAGGTCAGCGACAGCGGGCCATTAGCCTCGGCCGAGCGCGGCGCTTCGTAGCCCTCGGGCCCCTGAGCTCTTCGCAGCACTTTGACCATCAACCTGCGCTCATGGGTGTCCAGCGCCAACGACGCCCGGGTATTCGCTCCTCCGACTGGTTCAACGAAGGTACGCCGGCCGCCCATTTCGTCCATCTTCCTCAGCCAGAGCCAGTCTCGATCCGTGAACTCAATGCGGCTCAGCGCCTCCCTGGCTTCCTTGTACAACTGGCGTCTCTTGTCGTTCGGCGCAAGCCCGTGGCTCATTGCTGGCCTATGTAGGGCGAGAGCAGTCTGCCGTCCTCGACCGCTCCACCAAGCTCACCAGCTCTTCGCCGGCTTCGCCAACCGGCAATCCGCTGCGCTGCCCGGACGATCCAACGATGTACGAGGTCACGATGTACGATTCCCCGCCGCGCCTTGACGCCGTCAACAGATGTGATGGCTGCCCCTGATCCTGTCATCGCCGTTCGGCTACAGGCTCTTCAAGTCCTCGTCCGTCTCGGCGACACTGAAGGCTTCAGGGTCAAACTCCCGGCCGATCCACTCCAGCATGTCTTTGTGCTCCTTGTGATTCGCGTCGCGGATGGCCTCGAGGAAATACTCGTAGCCGCCGGTCCCGCCGACGTCTTCGGGCGGGCAGGCCCGTTTGCCGTTAAGGCAGGTTGCACGCCGGGGCCGCGCCGTCTCAGCCTCGGTCACGGCCTCGACCAGGATTTCGTGCTCCCAGCCATCGCCCATGTCGTACTCGTACCGGAGCCTGCTTCTCGGTGTCAGCTTGAGACCCGCCAATGTGACTTTCCGCTCGTCCCGCATCGGCGACATCCACTCCGGGTCGGGCACAGCATAGTCGTTTCCACGGACTGTGAATGTGTGAAGATGGGAGTCATACCAGCCCATCGCCACCTGGAGTATCGTATGCAGCTTCGCAAGCGGCGTGTCGCCGCGTACCAGAAGCCGTCGCCATATCGGGGGCTTCGAGTCAATCAGCGTTACCTTCAACCGGTACAACTGCGGTCTGGCAGAAGCACCGGTCCTCATCAACGGTCGTCTTGTCGTCTTCATATCGTCCTCATCTGTTCTGCAGGACCAGGCTGCCTGCGCAACACCAGCACCGACTCGACCAAGCTCACCATCCGAGGCCGAGCCCTGCCGCCAATCTGCAATCTAGAATCTGGAATCTTGAATGACATCGTCATGCCGCGCCTTGACGCCGTGACCGGATGGGTGACTGCCCCTGATTCTTCCACCATTCGGTCACGCCGCGCCTTGACATCGGCCGGAAACATGGAACGTATCCCTCTTGGTCCCGTTCTGGTTGTGCTTCTGCCTTCGTGTCCTTGTGGTTACATTGCGGTTCTATTCAGGCATTCCGGTTCGCATTCATCTTCATGATTGCCATCTCAGCGGCATTCGTGAGTTGGTAGGCAATCGGCGAAGCGGTCAGCGCGGGGTGAGTTCCCATCGGGAAGACCGCGAGGTTCTCTGCGGTCATCCGCTGATGGATGCAGCCGCTGACGGCGTTTATTATCTCGCCGCCGCATTTGGCGCCGAGGGCTTCTCCCCCTAGGAGTGTCCCGGCTCCGCTTTCAAAGATCAGCTTGAGCTTCAGTTTGTTGGCTTCCGGCATGCCGCCCGGATGTCGGTTTATTGATTCGGCCGTGCCGACAACGACATCGTAGCCTTTTCGTCTGGCTTCGTATTCCGTAAGCCCGGCAAGGGCGAAAGCGGTATCGCCCAGTGCGGTGGAAAAGACACCGATGACGCCGCTATTGACACGCCGGAGACGGAACAGGTTGGCGCCGGCAATCCGTGCCTCCCTGGTTGCGGTCGACGCCAGCTTGAGTAGTGACGGTTTACCGTCGAAGAAAGAGAATTTCTCCACGACGTCGCCACATGCAAAGATGTCCTTGTTGCTGGTTTGCATGTAGTAGTTGACCTCAATGGCTTTCGTCGGTCCAAGCGCGAGGCCGGCTTGTTCGGCAAGCCGGGTATTCGCGGCAACGCCGATGCCGACGATTACCATGTCCGCCGGCAGCTCTTTGCCATCGGAGAGTTTCAGACCGGTGACCGTATCTTCACCCAGGAATTTCTCGACCTTTCTTGACGTCACGACTTCGACGCCGTGTTCCCGCATGATGGAATCCGCAACGGCGCAGAGTTCCTTGTCGAAGACAAGGAGCAGAAGATGCTCCAGCGTTTCAACGATTGTAATCCGGATGTCGCGGTTCTTCCGGCATTCGTCCGCGAACTCGACGCCGATGAACCCGCCGCCGACAACGGCGAGTCTGGATGATTTCTCCAACTGGTCGAGCATCCCCTGAATGTGGGGGACATCCTTGTACACTTCGAAGATGTTTTTCTTGTCGATGCCGGGAATCGGAGGTTTCACGGGACTCGCCCCGGTGGCAAGAACCAGTTTCTCGTATCCCAGTTTCTCTCCGCTCGCGGTTGTAAGCAAATGTTCGTCAGCATCGATCCCGGTTACCTCATCGATCAGCAGTTCAATGCCGTTCTTCTCCAGCACTGCATCCGAGATGGCATCGTTGGCTGGAGTATGAACCGTACCGAAGATGTACGGTATGCCGCAGGGAATCATGACCTGCTTTTCCTTCCTGACAATCAGGACGCTCTTCCCCGGGTAGTGTCTCCGGGACGTTATCGCTGCGGTCAACCCCGCAGCACTTCCGCCGATGACGACTACGTCAGTCTTTGCCATTTCCGAAACCTCCTGCTTGATGAACCGTGGCCGGTTCAATCGCCGGTTCTATTCGGCCGCGGCTATGCCTGTTCGGCTGTTATTCCTGTTAGTACCGCTATCGAACACTCCAGGGTGTGTATTCCTTCTGCCGGCTGGACTCCATCGCCCGAGGCAGGTAGTGCGGCTTCGTATTCAGATGGTGCATTCCGGATTGCCGTACTGATGTGGATTCCCTTTCTTGTCGGCAATTTGCGGCCAACCGCGGAGTCCGAGGTGGCGGGGCAAACCACAACTCAGGCTAGATTATATGCGTGCGGTGACAGGTGTCAACACGCCAGTTCGCCGCTGCAACAGCCCGTTCCAGGCAAGACTGACCCGGATATCACCCGGCTACGGTTTGTCCAGCGGCTCGGTCGATACCTGGACGTCCTGTCCGTGCTTGTGCTTGTCGAAGAACATCTTCACGCTGGGATCCGCGACCGTGCCGAAGTCCCCGTGCCCGGCCCCTCTTACGGTGACGAAGTAGCTCGGCACGCCGGCCTTCTTCAGCGCCCAGTCAAGCCGGATGGCCTGGTCGTAAGGAACCGTCATGTCCTTGGTGCCGTGGACGGTCAGCACCAGCGCGTCGATCTGCTTGTCGGTGGCGGCAATCTGGCGCTGGAGGGATTCCTGCTCATGCGGCGTCTTGGCCTTGGGCAAGTCCTTGTGCAGCTTCAGCATCGCCTCGACCGGACCGACCATCAAATCATACCGGGTTCCGTCAACTCACTCATGTTGGGAGTCGATCGCAGGGCCACCACCCACTCCGAGTCTCTCGTCAATTACGTTGACTATCCGATTGGTCGCTGAAAGCCCGACTGTCAGTTCCTCTATGAGCTTGTCAAGCTCAGATACGGCTCTGCGTCCTGCGATCTCCAGTTCCCGCGACATGCCCCTTGTGTTGTCGCCGACTGCGTTGCGCATCTGCCGAGTTGAGCCGATCACATTCGTTAGTGTGTCAGCAAAGCCCGATGTCTTGGTGCGCATGGACAGCATCGTGTCGCGTACTTCTGCCGCCTTGGGGTCGAATCGCTGGAATAGGCGAAGGCTGTTTTCTCGATACGATATCCACTGGTCGTGGAGGTCAGCAACCAAAGGTCGTAGCTTCCCTGCGAAAGCATCCAGCCCGCCGGCCAGAGCCGTAGCGATCTTACGCATCCGTCCGGCTCTGCCGAGTGCATCGGACTTGCTTTCCTCTCGCAATTCGGACGTATGTGATTCTGTGGCGGCATTCAATTCCTGATAGAGCTCTGTGACGCTCTGTGCTATGGCTCCGATGCGAAGCATCGACTCCTCGGTGTCGGCGAGCAGGTCCAAGTGGCCGGGCTCTACTCCTTCGGATTCTGGCCCGTCCGAGTCTCTGGCAGGCTCTCTTACCGCTTCCGCGCCCGCGCCGAAGTCGGTCACGGGATTGCCTGCATTGAAGTCATCCGACAGCGCCAACTTGGCGACTTGGCAGAGCTCCGCCTTGAATGCGTCGACCTCACGGTAGGATGTTCCGTAGACAACGTGCCGATACATCTTCAGGTCGAAAGGGATAGCGTCAACCGACTGGGTGAGCAGAATTGCTGTCTTACGCATGCCGTGAGCGAGTCCGAGTTCGTAGTACACGTTCGCGTTCAACTCAGTGACCTCGGCTATGACCAACCGGGCATCCCGCAGCCCACTAACGACACTTCTGAGAATGTTCTGGTCGGTCAACACCTTGTCCGCACGCCTGACGATATACCCTGCACTCTCAAGGGCCGGGCTTATCAGTTCACCATAGATGTGGTTGAACTCCTCATTGAACGGCATGATTACGAAGGCCAACGGATTTGCCTCAGACGTCGAGTTCGTCATCACTCCTCCCTATGAGACTGCCGTACTTTCAACGATTCCGATTTCCTCTTTGGTCAGCCCATAGAGTTCATATACCAGCGCGTCGATGGACTTGTCGGTGGCGGCGATTTGGCGCTGGATGGATTCCTGCTCATGCGGGGTCTTGGCCTTGGGCAAGTCCTTGTGCAGCTTCAGCATCGTCTCGACCAAGTTCACCATTTTGTCATGCCGCACCTTGTCGGCCTTGCCGTCGGGGTGGGGTACCTTGACTGGCAGTTCCCCAAGATATGCGCCCTTTATACGGTGCTCGGGATACGTGGCGGCGTAGAACTGGTTAAGGAGCCTGCTGTTCAGCAGGCCGAGGAAATACAACACCGACATGCCGCCTGAGCGGATAATGATGTTGTGCAGGGTACCCATCGTGTAGGTGCCTTTGGGCACAAGCGTCGCGACGAGTCTACGAGGCAGCTTCAGGTTCCGTATCGCCTGAAGCACGATGCGAGGCCCCGCTTCGTACACCGCCGGATTCTTGGTGCCGCCGACTATCCGGTCGCGGCCGTACGCGAACCAGTGGCGGGGTGAGGCGTGGTCGTAACGGCCAATGTCGCGCCCGAGTAGAATGGCGTCCGGGGAACTCGCTGAGCGCCGGTCGGCAAGCAGTTCGTTGGATTCGAGCACAAGCCCCAAGTGCACTGTCGCAAACCTGCCCAACGGCTCCGAGGTCTTCAGCAAGCGTACAGACAACTCTGTTGGGAATGCACCACTTGTTACGTGGAACTCCAGGCCGCCAGTCCGCGCCCAGTCGGACACTCGGATGGAATGCACGTGCTCGGCTTTGCTCGCCATCGCTGCATCCACGAGGCGTAGCACAAACCTACTCTGACCCGTTGGCTTTGCCTTCTGGACAACATAGACAACGGAGTCGAGCTTCGCGTCCTGGAAGACAGGGATGTCCTTCAACAGAACTAGCTCAGTGAGTCTGTTGTCCTTCGCAAGCAGCGCCCGCAACGGGCGAAGGTAGACACCTGCCAGGAAGCTGTTTGGCACGATGAAGCTATGGATTCCACCGGCGGTCAGCACATGCAGAGATCGCTCAATGAACAACGCGTATAGCTCGGTCTTGAACTGTGCGCAGGAATAGCGTTCCTTGAAGTGCGCCATGATTGCTGGGTCGGTCTGCCCCGAGACCTTGTAGTACGGCGGGTTGCCGATGACGGCGTCGAAGCCGCCGCGCTTCATGATGGCGAGGAAGTTTGCGTTCCAGTCGAAGACGTTGATACGGTACTTCTCTTCTTCGTCGAACAGGCCGGATTGCTGGTGCTGGTAGAAGTCGGGACCGATAAGGCTGTTGCCGCATTTGATGTTGGAGCCAAGGTCGGGCAGGGCGCGTTCGTGGTAGAGTTTGAGCTGGCTGTTGATTGTCTCCTGGTTCTCGCCTTCGAGGACTTTGAGCAGCAGGCTGAGTTTGGTGACTTCAACTGCCTGCGAGTCGATATCGACGCCGTAGATGTTGTTGAGGAGAATACGCTTCCGCTCGGCGGTCGTGAGCCGCCAGTTGCCCTTGGCGTCCCGATGGATGGGCGCTTGAGGCTTGCGGCTTGTGGCTTGGGGCTGCTTTTTCTGGTAATAGTCCAAGTGCCAGTCCAGAAGATACTGATAGGCCCCGAGTAGGAAAGACCCGGAACCACACGCAGGGTCGAGGATGCGCAGGTCAGAGGCTTCTTTGGACGTCTTGCCTTCAAGGAGCTTGCCGACCGTGTTCTTGACGATGTAGTCGACGATGTAGGTCGGCGTGTAGTAGACGCCGCCGGCTTTGCGGACTTCGGGCTTCTCTTCGACCTTGGCCTGATGCCCGGCTGTGAGCCGGATGACCTTGCCAAGGAACTGTTCGTAGACCTGGCCGAGCACGTCGGCGGGCATGACCGAGAATTCGTACGGGCTGTCCGGGTAGTAGAGGTTGCCGATGATGTCTTTGAGCGGCTTGTCGTCGA
>CAYOCZ010000099.1:0-10017 GCA_964402475.1 uncultured bacterium
AGACGATCCGACTGTGGGCAACGCTCCTGGAGAGCGCCGGGGTCGAGGGGATTGTCTGGTATCACCTGGACGGCCGCATGGCGAAGATCAAGGGCAAGGACTTCGACGCTTAGGCCTGTCGCCGAAGCGCAATTGGCCCTGTTCCCAACCTGGATGGAGATCAAGATGGACAAACTGAGCCCCCTGGCCTGGAACGTACTCGCGCGGTTACCGAAGCTGCCCTGTGTGGCCGTGCTGGACGAGATCGCATTCGATGAACTGCCCGGCGTGCCGTCCCGTGCCGCAACGACGCAAATATGGGCCTGCATCCGCCGCATTCAGGAGACGTTCGGGCGCCCGCTCGGCAAGGCGCACGTGGTAGAGGACGGCAAGTGGACCATGCGCTACGGCTGGGGCATTCGTCCTGAGCGGTGGGCGGAACTTCGGGAGAAGACAATCCATGCGCTGCAAACGACGGAAGATTGAGCCACGGATCAGGCGCGACGACTGCCCGAACTGCGGGCGTGATGTCGAGGCGATGGCCAGGGCCAGCGACTGGCTGACGTGCCCGCACTGCGGGTACGAGTGGATACCGCAGTTGGTACACCGAGACCCGATGTTCAGCGAGACGCCGGGCCGGGCGCAAAGCACCGCCCCGGACTGACGGTCGCGGGGCGGCAGTAGCCTAATCGTCGTTGCAGGGGGTTGCCGTTGGCGTCTCAGGTGCCACGTCCGCCCAGGACCGTCCCAGGGCGGTCAGGATCGTCTGTACGGTGCTCAGCCGGCAATCGCCTATCCCCCGCTCGATATCGCTGATCGTGGCCTGTCGGAGCCCACAGCGGCGAGCCAGGGCACGCTGGGAGAGCTTGGCCTCGATGCGGAGTTGTCGGAGGGTCGGGCCGATCATGTCATTCTCCTTGCTGGGTTGGGGGTCAGTCCATATCGAGGACGGCGCGCGCCTCAGCGACGGCGGCCGCGCGGGTGGGGCCGTTGCCGATGATGCGATTGCAGCGGGTCTGCCCGTCCTGGCGGCCGGCGTGTCCGCCGCTGGGCTCGTGGCGGCAACTGGGGCTGTGCTCATCGTGGCCCACGACCCATTGTCCGTTGTCGAACCATGCGGTGCAGCATCGAGGTAGGTAGGTGCTCATGGTCATTCTCCTTGCTTGGGGTTGGCTGGCCCAGGCCGGCTAGTCCATGCGGCAGTAGTAGTGCAGCTTACAGCCGGCGACCTTCAGCACGTCTCCGACTTGGCTGAAGGTCGCGCAGCCCTGGACCTGTGTCCAGACCTTAGCGGCGAGGCGATAGGCTTGGCCGTGTTTCTGCCGGGTGGTTATCATGGCGGGCTCGTTGTATTTGTCGGCGTCGTCGGTGATGGCGAGCCCGTCCTTGTCGGCTCGTGCACTCCATAGGCCCGCGACTCCGGCGGTAAGCACCGGCACCGGAGCGTCAACCCCGCGGATCGTCTCGTCATAGATTGCTATCCCGCCCGCCAAGGGCTGCTCACGGTTGGCTGTATCCACCATCGACGTAATGAGGCGGTGGAGCCCGTCAAAGTCCAGGGTGGGCCGGTCGTGTTCCACGACCAGGATGCCGATAACCAAGGCGGTGAACTCATTGGCCCTGTCGGCTTCGGGCGTGCCGCCGTTGTTCCGCCAGCCACGGAATTGAAAGACGCGGCAGGTCTTGCCTCGCTTGCCGGCGTTGTCCATGTCGGTGATGCTGGCGCTGCCCGATCCACTCCACGTCTGAATGTTCAGCATGACAGGTCCTTTCGCGTTGGGGTCCTTGGTCGTCACGCCCACATTATACGCCGCAGCGTCTCTGATTGCAATGGAATTGTCATGATAAAAGCGCAAATCGCGCAGAGAACGATAGATATGGCGCAAAATAGTCCAGGTGGACACTTGGCAGTTGGGAATTCCGTCCCTTGTTCGGATTTTGTTCTTGACGTGGGGTCGCGTGGAGGGTATGCGTTGCTCGCTACGCATTGCAACGCGCGAGGGCGAGGTAGCGGGATGCGGGACTTGCGGGAGCAAAAACAGGCTATTTGCGAAGCCTTGGCAAGAGGGGAAACTTGGGTAAGCTCAGCCGAGAAGGGTGGCATTTCCTACGACACATGCCATCGCTGGATCGTGGCAGACCCCGAGTTTGAGACCGCAGCCCAGGAGGCGCGCACCCGTGGACGCGAGCTGCGGGCGGCCGAGCTTGAGGCCGTGCTCCACCAGGGAGCCAACAAGGCGGGCTCGGACTCCAAGTTCACGGCGCAACTGATCTTCGCTCTGAAAAACCTCCGCCCCGGCGAGTGGCGGGACGAGCAGCACCAGCATATCAGCGGGGCCGGTGATGGCCCGATCCAGGTTGACAGTGCGGCAATCCGCAAGATGTTTGACGACATCGAGGGCGAGTCATCGGCGAAATAGCCGACATCCTGCCGCGCATCCCCACCGCCCAGGCGGCGAACCTGAAGTATCGCCGGCTGGCGTTTGCGGCTAAGGGTAAGGCGCGGAAGAACTATCTGGCCGTCTGTGGAGCCCGCGAGGCGTCGGCGTGCATCGCCTGGCTTCGATTGTTCGGCTGGACGTTCAATCCCCGCAGCGAGCACCCGCACAGGCCGTTCACGCCCTGGCCGATCCAGGAGACAGCCATTATAGCCCTGTGGGAGTCGATCTCCGAGGGCCGGGACGTGCTGTTCGACAAGTCCCGCGACATGGGGGCCTCATGGATATCCCTGGCGGTGTTCCTCTGGTGGTGGCTGTTCGTGCCCGATACGCCGCTTCTCGTGGCCAGCCGCAAAGAGGAATATGTGGACGGGCGCGGAGACCCGGACACCCTGTTCTGGAAGCTGGACTATCTCATCGGCCGGCTGCCGCACTGGATGACGCCCAGGATCAGGCGCTCCCACATGCACCTTGAGAACCTCGGCAACGGCTCTGTCATCGACGGCGAGAGCACCAACGCAGACCTGGGCCGTGGCGGGCGCCGCAAGGCGATCCTGTTGGACGAGTTCGCCGCCTGCGATAACGGCAACGAAATACTTGCCGCCACTGCTGACGCCACGCCCTGCCGGGTCTACAACTCCACACCACACGGCCGCGCCAACGCCTTTGCCGACGTGCGGTTCAGCGGCAAGGTCCAAGTCGTCACCCTTCATTGGCGGGAGCACCCGACCAAGGGCCAAGGCGCCGAACTGGTCGTGGGCAGCGACGGAAAGCAGCACTGGACCAGCCCGTGGTATCGCTCTGAGTGCGCCCGACGCACCAGCCGCAAGGAGATCGCCCAGGAGTTAGATATCGACTACCTGGCCAGCGGCGACGCCTTCTTCGACCTGGACGTGCTCTCGATCATGCGAGGCCAGTGCAAGCCGGCCCTGTTGGCGGGCGAGGTGCTCTACGACGTGCGCACACGGGCCGAGGGCACCGCCTACGACCTGATCGGCGTTCGGTGGGCACCTGACCATGGCCGGCGGCGAATGGCCGTATGGAGCCTCCTGGACGGCCCGACGCTCCCGCAGGAGGACAACTACGTCGCCTTCGCCGACATCAGCCACGGCGTTGGGTCCAGTAACAGCGTGCTCAAGATCGCCTCGCGGGCCTCGCGGGCGGTAGTGGCGCAACTGACGTGCTCCGACAGCGAGCCCGCGACGTTTGCTGAGATGTGCGTTGCCGCCTGCCGATGGGCTGGTGGGCAGACGCCTTGCCTGTTGGGCTGGGAGGCAAACGGGCCTGGACAGGTCTTCGGCCGCCGGGTCTGGCAGCTCGGCTACAACTGCGTGCTGGGCAACCCGGATTTGGGAAAGACTTGGGAGCCCAACCGCCCGGGCATCGGCTGGACCTCCAACGCCGCGAGCAAAGAGGCCCTGTTCGGCGAACTCCGGGCCGCGTGGGCGCGCGGAGAACTCATCGAGGCCGACGAGCAGACCCTTGCGGAGGCCGAGCAGTACATCTATGCTCCTACTGGCGTACCCATGCCGGCGGGTGAGATCGACGACCCTGCTGGCGCCCGCAAGGCCCACGGCGACCGGGTAGTCTCGGCGGCTGGCCTGGTTCTGTGCCTCCGCCAGCAGCCCGCGCCGACGACGAGGCCCGTCGAGCCTCCGCTCAAGAGCATGGAGGCCCGCAACCGGCTACACAAGGCGGCCAAGAGGCGAGGTGAATGGTGAAGCTCGACCCGAAGAAGCTGGCTGAACTGTGCAAGCGATCTACTGCCATGTTGGCCCCCTGGCGTGAGACCCGGGCGAACTTGGCCCGAGAGGTTGCAGGCCCACTCTACGGCAAGCCCGGTGCGGGCCAACCGCAACCGCTGCCGCTGCTGTTCCAGGCGTACCGCTCGACCGTGCGCCAACTGGTCATGCAAACGCCCGAAGCCCTGATCCGGCCCAAGTCCGCCGGCGACGGCAAAGCCGAGTTCACGGGCAAGCTCTTGGCCGGCGCGTGGAACCTGATGGCCAAGGAGATCAACCTCGGCGACTCGCTCCGCCTGGCGGCCGTGAATGCCCTGTGCGGTCCTGCGGTCGTAAACGTCGGAGTCTGCAAATCGCCGGCGGCTCCGCTGTCCGATCCCGGCGGCTACCTGCACGATGCCAACCAGCCGTTCTGTGACGTGGTGGACCTGGACAACTACGTGTGCGACATGGAGGCGACGGTACGCGAGGCCATGCGGTACGAGGGACATGACTGGTGGGGCGACCGCGAGGCCCTGTCGGACTCCGGGCTGTACGATCCAGACGCGATTACCCGGCTTGCCGACATGCAGGGCAACGAGCGAGGCCTGGCCGACATGACCGTAGGCCAGCAGCCCGCCGACGGTCGGGAATACGTCCGCATGCGCTCCCTGTGGCTGCCGGCGGAGAACCTTGTTGTAGAAATGCCGGGCGAGCCGGATCAGGCGGGTAACGAGTTCCTACGAGTGATCGAGTGGGACGGCCCGGAGCGAGGCCCGTACGAGATGCTCGGTTTCTACTGGGTGCCGGGCAACCTTCTGCCTGTCGCCTATCTGGCAGTGCTGAAGCACCTGCACGACGCGGCGAACAAGGCCGCTCGCAAGCAAGGCCGTCAGGCCGACCGGCAGAAGGACATTCTCCTGTTCGACAAGTCGGCAACGGAGGAGGCCGAGACCGTCAAGGACTCCAGCGACGGCGAGGCCGTAGGCGTACAGAACGTGGACCGCTACCGACAAGTCAGTCTCGGCGGGACCAATCCTGACGGATACCGCTACCTGGACGCGATCCAGCAGGCATTCAGCAAGGCCGCGGGCAACCTGGACTTGCGTAGCGGGTCGGAAGCAACCTCGGGAACGCTCGGACAGGACCAGATGCTCATGGGGCAGGCCATGGGCGACATCAACGACATGCGGGTCCAGTTCGCGCAGTTCGCCAACCGGGTTGGCGAGCGACTGGCGTGGTATCTCTGGTACGACCAAGAAAAGCAACCCGAAGTCACGACCACCACGAGCGACGGCGGGCAGCCGATCCGCGCACGCTTCGACGAGGCGGCGCGAGAGGGTGACTTCCTGGACTTCCAGTTCGATATCGACGTGTACTCCATGGCCCCCGAGAGCCCGGAGACCAAGTACGGCAAGCTCGTCAACTGGCTGGCCCAGATCATCCTGCCTATATCGCCACTGGCGCAGCAAATGGGCATGACGCTGGACCCGTCCAAGATCGCCCGCCTGGGTGCCGAGTACCTGCACATGCCTGAGGTTGGCGACATCTACACCGCGACCATGCCCATGCAGGCTGATCCAATCCAGGGCCAAGGCCAGCCGGGCGGCCAGCAGGACAACAGGACATCGAGCGGACAGGGAAACAATGGCCAAGCAGCCCAAGCACCTCAGCGAGAGCCGGAAGCTCTATCGGCGTAACTACGAGATGGTCTTCGGCGAAGGCTCGAAGGCTGTGCCCGGCGTGTATGTCCTGCGCAACGGGAGGCTCCTTCGCGGCACGACGCGCAAGCGAGACTCCGTGGAGATCCGTTCGATGGCCTGCGCCTGCCCGGTGGCGTCGGACGTGCCCGCGTTGCAGCGCAAGCTGGCCGCCGGCGGGGCCAAGGTCCGGTTCGATGGCGACACGGGCGAGGCCATTTTCAGGGACCGCAAGGCCAAGCTCGCCGCAATGAAGGTACTCGGCTTGCACGACCGGGACGAGGTTCGAGGATAGCACCAGCCGAAAGGGAATGACATGGACGACAAGGACAAGAAGTTGACCGTTCGCAAGGCCGTGCAGGACGGCTTCAAGGCCATATCCGAGGGCCTGGAGGCGTACTGCAACGCCCAACTCGTGAGTCAGCAGCGGACAGCGCTTGTCAGGGCAGCCAAGGCGCTCTCCGACCTGTCCGCCCAACTCACCGTCGAATAACCGCATAGGCCGAAAGGGAAAAGCCCATGCCACTGATTCACTCATTAGACGGCCGGGAACTACGCAGCCTCGACTTCTGGCAGCGTTACACCGGTCTCGATTGCTATCTGTTCTGCCCAGGCCCTAGCCTCAAAGACGCCGTTGGGTTCGAGCGCGTGGCGGGCATGTTGTCGGTCACGGTCAACACGGCCTACCCGGCAATCCGCCCCGATATCTGGATCGGCATGGATCGCGCCGAGTGCTACGACCGGACCCTGTTGACCGAGCCATTCCCGAAGATCATGGGCTCAAAGTTCATGCAGGACCGCGTAGAGGGCATGGCCCTGTCTCGCTTCCCGAACGTCTGGTTTGCTACCGGAATGCCCGGCAACCCGATGGACATCTTGGACCGAGTGGGCAACGAAACGAAGTTCTTGTGGAACCCGCCGGGCGAGTCGCCAGTCAGCGGTACCTACCCGATGGCCCTGCACTTGTGTCTGTGGCTGGGCTGCACGCGAATTCACCTGATCGGCTGCGACTTCGGGGGTCCGAGCGACTATCACGACGGCCGGGTTCTGGCCGACGAGCACCGCAAGATCAACCAGGGATTCCTCGCGGCCCAAGCGGCGTTCACGATGCAGCTCGCCGAAGAGGCGAAGCCCAGGGGTATCGAGATCATCTCCTGCACGCCAGGAAGCCCGATCAACCAGCGCGTGCCGTTCCTGCCTCTGCCCGAGGCCCTCAAGGCCACTGCGGCTCGCCAGCCGGTATTCGCCGACACGCGAAGATATCATGCCTCCGACGCGGAACTGCTCCGGTGGACGACGGCCCAGCACTTCGCGCAGTTGGGTGTGATTACCGGCGCCGACCAGTCGGCCGAGTGGATGCTGCCTTGGTGGCTGGGGAACCTTCGCAAGCACAATCCGGGTATCCCGGTGGCGTTCGCCGACTTCGGTATGAGCCCCGGCATGGTCGAGTTCTGCGGCAAGCACGGGCCGGTCTATCCGATCCGCTGGCGAAAGGGCGGCTGGTTCAACAAGCCGTTCGCCTGCCTGAACAGCCCGTTCCTTCGTACGGTCTGGCTCGATACCGACTGCGAGGTGAAGGCCGACATCGCGCGGCTGTTCAGCCTGAGCGGCAAGGCACTGGGCGTCACGGCCGACCCGCACACGCGGTTCGTGACCCAGGACGGCCGCCCGGTGGCGGCTACCGGCGTGCTGGCGTTCACGCGCGGCGACGCGCTCGTGCTGGACTGGGCGAAGGCCCTGTGTGTCGGCGAGCACCGCGGCGACCAGGAGGCGCTGAATGCGCTCCTGTCAGTCGGCGACCCGCGAGTGGCCTTCCTGCCGCGCGAGTGGCAATGGCTGCGAATGGACAACCGGGCGGGCGACCCGAACGCCAAGATCATTCATTGGACCGGGCCGGAGGGCCGCAAGATCATCCGGGAGAAGATGTGCGGCGACTCTGACGAGTGTGGGAAGGAACACGAGCCTATCGCGCCTCTAGTCTCGATCCTCATGCCGGCCCGCAACGCCGCGAAGTACATCGGCGCCGCTATCGACTCGTGCAAGGCGCAGACCTACCAGAAGTGGGAGCTGGTCATTGTCGATGACGGTTCCACTGACGCTTGCTGCTGCCGCATGGAGGACGACAAGCGAGTCAGGATCATCCGGCGCGAACACAAGGGTTATGCTTCCGCGTTCAATACGGCCCTCCGTGAAGGGCGAGGCGATATCATCGCCCGCCTGGACGCCAACGACTACATGGCGCCACGGCGGCTGGAGCAACAAGTTAAGGCCTTGCTGGAACACCAAGAGGCGTCTATCTGCACCTGCGGAGCGTTCCACGACATTGACGGCCGGATTGAAGTCCGCCAATGCGTCCCGATGGACCCGGAGCGGTACGTTAACGGCGAGATGGCAATGTACCCACCCAATGCAACACAGGTTGTGCGGCGGGAGGTCTACTGGCCGGCCATGCCTACGCTGGTGGCTACAAAGGCCGCATACGCGTCGGTTGGCCCGTTCCCTGAGGAGTTTGACCAGGGGGCCGATGCCGCGTGGAACTTCAAGGCCATCGAGGCCGGGCTGAAGTGGATTCATGTTGACGAGCCGCTCTACTACTATCGCCGCCATTCAGAACAGATGACCGCCACACAGGACCCAGGCGAACAGATAGCCAATTACCGGGCATTGATCCAGCAACAGCAGCAACAGCAGCAACGACAGGAGGCGGTCAATGCCTGACTCCTCCTGGCTTGAGATTACAACCGCCATCGGCTGCCCCAACACCTGCGCCTGTTGCCCGCAGGACGTTCTCTTGGCTGCCTATCGCGGCCCGCGCCTGATGACGCTGGAATCGTTTGTGATGATTCTGGACAAGATTCCGAACGGGCTTCGGATCGATTTTTCAGGGTTCTCTGAGCCGTTCGCAAACCCCTCGTGCCGGAAGATGATATTGTCCGCAGACAAGAGGGGCCATCCGATTGCGGTTTACACTACGCTTGTGGGGGCTACGCCGGGGGATGTCGATGCCATCGCCGGGATTCCGTTTGTCGAATTCAAAATTCACGTCCAGGACCGCAACGGGGTATGTCGGTTCGCCACCGGAGAGGACTACCGCTTGGTCCTGGCGAGAGCCCTGGACGTGATCCCGTGTGCCGGCCTGATCTCCGTCGGAGGCCCGCCCGACCCGCAATTGTGCATCGGGCAAGATTATGTGACGTACCCGACGCAGTCCCGTTCCGCCAACGTGTATCCAGTCCAGGAGAAGGCGGGGCGCGTCCGGTGTGAGCGCCCGGCCTACCGCCAGAACGTCGTCTTGCCGAATTTAGATGTATTTTTGTGTTGCATGGACTACGGACTTGAGGCAAGAATAGGCTCGCTGGCAACCCAGCGGTGGGACCAGCTCGACCGAAGGGGATACGATATCTGCCGCCGATGCGAACGCTCGACGGTGGACAACACGCCACTACCCGGCACTCCGCCGGCTGTCGCGAAAGGACAGAAACCATGAGCACCGAAACTACCGTTACAGACACACCCTCCGCCGACACGGTCGAAACTACCGCCGTTGACGCCATCCAGCAGAAACTCGATGAGATCAACGGCGCTGCATCGGCCAAGGCAGAGGAATCCAAGGCAGTGACCGCCGAGGACGCGAAGGCCGCCGAAGGCGAGGCCCAGCCCGATCCCGATAAGGCAGCGGGCGACAAGGCCGAAGCCGACGAGACACCTGAGTGGACCGCGAGGCAGTTCAATGCCATGCAGCGATTCGGCTGGACGCCGGAGACGCTGCCGCAGGGCGAGCAGGCCACGGCGTTCGTGGAACGGCTCGTCAAGATGCACTCCGACGAGGGCAAACGCTACGCCCAGATCGGAAGGGCCGAACAGAGTCTCAAGGCCAAGCCCGACGCCGAACCGGACAAGCCGGAAGGCGACCGGGACGAAGACCTCGAATTGCTCGACGAAACCGAGCGCAAGGCCATCGAGAAGCTCATCGAGTCCAAGACCGCCGGCCTGCAAAAGAAACTGGACGCCTACGAGGCGGATCAGCAGCAGAAGGCCGTCGAGGACGCGACCCGAGAAGCGGATCGGTGGTTTGTGGCGCTGGGAGACGCCGGGAAGGCGGTCTTCGGCACAGGCACGGCCGAGGACCTGGAGGACGGTAGCGAGTTCCTCCAGGCCCGAGAGACCCTGTTGACAGAG
>CAYOCZ010000100.1:0-5258 GCA_964402475.1 uncultured bacterium
TCCTCGAATGGTTCCTCGATTGTTACCCCGACACCTTCCTCGAATGGTTCCTCGACTGCTACCCCGATTCCTTCCTCGAATGGTTCCTCGACTGCTACCCCGATTCCTTCCTCGAATGGTTCCTCAAAACCTTGGTCAAAACCTTGGTCCACTCTTCAGCCCAGCGTTTTCCCACCAGACAACCCCGATGCCCGGCGCATTGGCGCGGCTTGACTGTGGCTATTACAGGGCTATCCTCACTCCCGATGGAAGACGGATTCAGCCCGGCCTTGACGGAAGTGAGACAATGTGTCCCCGAAATCCCCCAACTTGATTCCCAGTCTCCGGAACTGTCCCCAGCCCGCCACTTGACTCCTGGAATCCTCGACACCTCGAGCCCTTTTCTATTCGCTCGACACCGGCTGGAACCGGCAATATCCTACTCCCGATGGCGGTCGGATTAATCCCAACCTTGACGGAGGCGGGAAATAGGGAAGTGTCCCTCTTTCCCCATCTTCCTGTGCGGCACCGGCAAGTTCGCGGGCATAGTCTATGCCCAGGCCGCGGACACCATCAGCATCATCGACGATGCGAAACAGAAGGTCGCGCGGATGCCCTACGGCGCCAGCCTCGCCGCGTGCATCCCCGCCTCCGCCATCAGGGAGTTCTTGGAGAAGAACTGACAGCCGTGCCCTGGTTTGACATCCTCCCCCACGAGTTCTAGAATCTAGTCAATGCCGGGTCTGAGTCCGGCATTGAGACAGGGGAGTCCTGGCTCGACTCCCACGGTGGTGACAGAAACAGACCTACAGGAGGTATAGGATGGCAACGACCATTGACGAAGGTTTCCGTGTCTTCTTGACACGACTAACTCCGACTGGAACCGAGTCCGAGGCCGCCAAACGACACCGGACGTCGATCTCGGAGTGCTTGGTTTCGAGCTTCGGGATGAGGCGATTCTTCCGAACGGGCTCGTTCGGTAACGGTACTAGTATCTCCGGCCACAGCGACGTGGACTACTTCGCGGAACTGCCCACCGCACAACTTACCGAGACATCGACGGCGTCTCTTCAGAAGGTCAAGACCGCGCTAGACATCAGGTTCCCGGATACAGGGGTAGCGGTTCGTACGCCCGCCGTCGTCGTGCCGTTTGGAGCGGGTGACTCGGAAACCACTGAGGTAGTTCCAGCCGACTCCATCAAGGAAGAGAAGGGTCATGTCATTTACGACATGCCCGACTTCGCCGGTGGCTGGATGAGGGCGAGCCCGGATGCACAACTTGCGTACGTGGCGTACTGGGACGACAAGCTTCAAGGCAAGGTCAGACCTCTGGTGCGGTTCCTGAAGGCCTGGAAGTACTTCCGCGCAGCGCCGATTAGCTCGTTCTATCTGGAGATGCGAGCGGCGAAGTACGCTTCCGGCGAGAAGAGCATCGACTACGCTATCGATATCCGACGACTGCTTAGGCAGCTATGGGACTGCCAGTTGGCCGCAGCTCAGGACCCCACAGTCGTAGGCGGCTACATACAGGCGTGTGATACGGACGCCAAGAAGGCCGATGCCCTGTCTAGGCTAGAAACTGCACTCGCCCGCGCGGACAAGGCCCGGACTGCCGAGACGGGTGGAAGCATCGAGGACGCCTTCTACTGGTGGCGTCTCTTGTACAACGATGAGTTTCCGGCTTATGGATGAGGCTCGTAGATGAATGGTAGCCTAAAGCCCAAGGTGGTGAATGAGGCGCACAGGATCGAGGAGGACGCCCTCTACTCCGCGAAAGGGCACTTCGAGGCGGCCCGCTTGTGGACCAACTTCCACTACTACATAGGATTGCCCACCGTCGTCATGGCTGCCGTCGCCGGGGCGACGGCGCTCTCCCGGTTCGATGGCCACGGAACCGTGGCAGGCATCCTAGCCTTGGCGGTCATGGCGCTGACTGCCGTGGCGACGTTTGTGGACCCATGCGCCAAGGCGAACTCACATCGCACCGCGGGTAGCAAGTACAACGCCCTGCGTAACGAGGTTCGAGTATTCCGCGAGGTGGACATTGCGACAGATGAGGCAGAGTCAAGTCTTCAGAGGAAGCTAAGGGAGTACGGACGCCGCCGAGACGAGCTGAACCTCGACAACCCACTGATACCGAGGGGGGCCTATCTGAGGGCCAAAAGAGGCATAGAGGCCGGGGAAGCCGAGCATGCCGTGGATCGTGCCGCCTAAGACGGACGGTAGACCACTGGCGACACCGTCCCCTTTCCTGTCCTAGTTCCGGGGACGCAACAAACTACTCCTGACGCGCGGCTGCCCGGTTGACAATCGTGCCCGCGAGTCCTAGAATCGAGTCATGCCTAGAGTGCAAGTTGCCCCGACGCTGTTGAACTGGGCGTGTGAACGAGCCGGCTTCACTATCGGAGAGCTGGCCCGCCGTATCCCTCAGCTTCCCGCATGGGTGCGCGGCGACTCGCAGCCGACGCTGAGGCAGCTTGAGGGCTTCGCCAGGGCAACTCACGCACCTCTCGGTTTCCTGTTCCTGCAAGAGCGGCCGGTCGAGACCGTGCCGATTCCGGATTTCCGCACGGTCGCTAACGCGCAGGTAAGACGCCCAAGCCCGGACCTGCTCGACACTCTCTACATCTGCCAGCAGCGCCAGGAGTGGTACAAAGATTTCGAGCGGGCAATGGGTGGTACGCCATTGGCGTTTGTGGGCTCAGTCACGGTCACGCAGGGCGCGGTCCGGACCGCGGCGCGAATCCGTCACGCACTCGGGTTCGACGTTGAGGAACGCAGATGGCTGCCAACATGGACCGACGCGCTGCGTCGCTTCATAGAACAGGCGGACGACATGGGGGTAATGGTGATGGTGAGCGGCGTCGTAGGCAGCAACAACCGACGCAAGCTCGACCCGCAGGAGTTTCGCGGCTTCGCCCTGTCTGACAGCGTCGCCCCGCTTGTCTTCATCAACGGCGCCGACACCAAAGCCGCGCAGATGTTTACATTGGCGCATGAGATGGTTCACATCTGGCTTGGCCAGTCGGCCCTTTCTAATGCGCAGGCGGCATTGTTGCCGGATCACGAGGTGGAACGGTGGTGCAATCAGGTTGCTGCCGAACTGCTCGTGCCGCTGGACCTTTTCCGCGACGAGTACGACCGTCGCGCAGAGCTACGAGAAGAAACCGACCGCTTGGCGCGGCGCTTCAAGGTAAGCACGCTGGTAATCCTGCGCCGGATTCACGACGCGGGCGGGCTGACGCGGGACGCATACTGGACTGCGTACGATGAGGAACTTGCTCGCCTGCGCGCGCTTCCGAAGGGCAGCGGCGGCAACTTCTATCTGACGCTGGGCGCGCGGGCCAGCAAGCGATTCGCCCGCGCTCTAGTGGTCAGCACGCTGGAAGGCCGGTCTTCCTTCACGGAGGCTTTCCGTTTGCTCGGATTCAAGAAGATGTCCACGTTCGAGGACTTGGGACGCAGCCTGGGATTGGGCGCGTGATGGCCTACGTACTTGATGCCAACGTGTTCATCAGTGCCAAGAACCTGCACTACGGGCTTGACTTCTGCCCGGCGTTCTGGGACTGGCTTGTCGAGAACAACGCCGCCGGGGAGGTATTCAGCATCGAGAAGGTCGGAGACGAAGTGTTGGCCTTGGCGGACGAGTTGTCGGTATGGGCCGGGGCACGGGGAACGGGGTTCTTTCTCCGGCCCGATGCGGCTGCGGTCCCTTCCCTGGCCGCGGTGAGCGCCTGGGCCACAGGGCAGCGCTACGAACCTGCAGCAGTCAGCACCTTTCTCCAAGTGGCCGACTACTACCTCGTCGCGCAGGCCCTTGCTGGCGGGCACACGGTTGTGACGCACGAAATCCCCTCGGCCTCGACGCGCAAGATCAAGATTCCAGACGCCTGTATCGGCCTCAACATAAAGTGCATGACGCCCTACGAGATGCTGCGCCTCGAGCGAGCGCGGTTCATCTTGGGGCCGAGTCCGTGAGCGGGTGGAACTAGCGACAGGCACCCTATTCCGGGAAGCTTCGGGACATCTTGGCAGATTCCGCCCGCCCATCTGCCCCGTCTGCCCGCGATTAGTTAGCAGACAGTAGTTCCCAGTTCATAGTTCATAGTCCCTGGTTCCCAGTTCCTGGTTCCAAGTTCCTAGTCACTGGTTCGCCACTCGATCCCTTTGTCCCTCGGTTTCTCGGTCCCTCTCCCCTGCTGATTGTCGATTGTAGATTAGCCGACCCCGAGGCAGATTGACATCCCCGCCCGCGAACCATCCGAAGCCCGGCTGCGTCCAATCGGCTTGAGAGCACGGCAACTCGGTGTCACTCAAACGGCTCGGTCACAGACACTGCCGCGACACTGGGCTGTCCCTGACTCTCTTTCTCTTATCTTGCTAGCAGAGCCGTCCCACCATCCGCCGCCGGCAAGACCGCGGCCCTCCCATGTCGAGAGGGCCGCTTCCATTCAACCGCCGGTCGTTACCTGACGACCATCACCTTCGTGGTATAGCCAGCTCCGTTGCCTCGCACGAAGTACACTCCCGGCGCGAACCGGCCGATATCGTTCGCACCCGCGACCAGGTCCATGACCTTCCGGCCGGCGATGTTGAGCAACACGCCAGGCGCCCCTCGCCCAACGCCCTTCGCTGGTTCGAACATCAGCACACCGCGGAGGACCGTAGTTGCGTGCGCAGCGGGGCCTGCGAGGAGCGGCGTCAGGCACGGTTCGGCAACCGCGCCGGCCTCGGCGCGGTACACGGAAACCGCACTGCCAAGCGTGATGTAGACGGTGGAATCTGAAGGATTCGCGAGTACCTTCCCCGGGCCGACGGGCAACTCGACGCTGCTCACGATGCCGTTCGTGGTTCCGTCGATCACCACAAGCGTACGCGGCCTGCTCAGGTACCACGTGTAGACCCGATTGTATACCGGCTCGTACGCGACGCCGCCGACGGCGTGCGGGAAGTCGAGGCGCGCGATGAGCGTGTCGCCGGCCCCATCGACGACGCAGAGCCAGTATCGGGCGACGGCGGTGGCGTACACCTTGTTGTCCATCGGATTGAGGCACATCGGACCGGCGCTGTTCCCTATCTCGACGTGTCCCACTACACTGTCGGTCGTCGCGTCGATGATGTCCATCGTGCCCGATACGTACCCCAGCGCGCAGACCTTGTCCGAGACCGTGTTGTACAGCAGGCTGCGAAGATAGTTACCGGTCGGGATGTCGGTGATGACCGTGTCCAATGTGCAGTCGATGACACTGACGTAGGACGGGGCCTGGCCAGCCACGTAG
>CAYOCZ010000100.1:5268-9921 GCA_964402475.1 uncultured bacterium
GCCGGCGGCATTCGTGCAGAGCGCGTACCCTCCGGAGAGGGTCGGAATCGTCGCGACCACCGAGTCGCCCGCGCCGTCAATCGCGGTCACCGTCCCTTCGTAGTACCCCCCGGAAGTGTATACCCGGTTCGCAGCCGGCGCGTAGCAGATGGCCTCCACGCCCTGTACCGGCAGCGTCGCCACGATTGTGTCGGCCCGCGCGTCGACAATTGTCACGGAGTTATCGTCACGATTCAGGCAGTAGACCTTCTGGTCGTTACTGTTGTAGCACAGCAGGCCGGCGCGGTTGCCGGCGGGCAGTACGGAAATGACCCGGCGCGCAGGAACATCGACGACCGAAATGACTCCCGCGTCGTCCGCGCGGTGGCCCAGGCAGTAGAGCTTCTCTCCGTCCGCAGTGAGCACGATGTCCTGGGGCTCGACGCCGGTCGGCCGAGCGGCTATGACCGAACTCGACTCGCAATCAATGACGGCAAACCAGGAAGCTTCGTTGCCAATGGCCGCGAGGTGGTTATCCGGGGTGGCGTAGCAGATGTCGTCCTGGATGGCACCGATTTCGACGTATCCGAGGACGCTGTTGTTCACCGCGTCGAGCACCGTCAGCGTGTCGGTGTAGAGGCTCGTACAGAAGACCCGGCCGTCGGCCGAGTCGTATGCAAGCGCACCCGGTTGCGGAGGCACCACCATCATCGCGATCACATGGTTCCCCTCGCCATCAATCACCGCCACGTTGCCGCTGCGATAGTTGGCGCAGAAGACCGTGTTCGCAGTGCTGTTGTAGCACAGGGCGCGAGGCTTTTGACCGGTCGGGACCTCGTTGTCCACATGGTTCCACTCGCAGTCTATCACCGACACAGTAACGTCATCGAAGTTGGCACAGAAGATACGGTTAGTGGCCGGATTGTACACGAGCGCGTACGGTCCCACGCCGACATCGATGGACTCAGTCAGGCGCGGATCTGCACTGTCCATCACCGTGACCGTGTTCGAACCGTGGTTCGCGCAATAGACCCTCTGGTTCACGGGATTGTAGCACAGGGCGACTGGGTTACTGCCCACCACTACCGTCGCTACCAGCGTATCGGCCGCGCAGTCGATGACGGTCACGGTTGAGTCGCGGTAGTTGGCGCAGTACACCCAGTTCTGAGTTGGGTGATAGACCAGCGCGCGGGGGTACGTTCCGACGGGGATACTTGCCAGAATGCTGTCCGACGCGCAGTCGATGACGACGACCGCCCCACCCTCCTTGCCTTCGGCAGCGTAGAGCTTGTTCGAGTTTGGATTGATGCAGAGCCCTCCGATTGTGAGGGACCCGGCCACGAAGTGCTTGACCCCGGCGCCGCTCGCGGCGTCGAAAACGGAAATCCCGCCACCACCGCCGCCGACGTAGAACCGGTTGTTGTTAGGGTTGTAGGCGACTGCGGTCGGCCCGAGAAGGCCGCCTGCAGAGTCAGGCAGATAGATAGTCGTCTCAAGGGTCTGCGCTTGGCCCGCTACGAGTAGCGCACACACGATGGCGACTGCAGGCAAGGGAGAACGAATCCTTGCGTACATGATTGCCTCCTGACCACTCTGACTCGATTGGCGCGAATCAGCCCGCGTTGTTTCCTTCCCCGTGCGCGCACGGCAGCGTTGGCAGACGCTCACTGCCTGCGCGGGAACCTGTGTCGTGCGTCCGTGCCGCCAGTCGGGGACTTCCTTCCGGCAGGGCCGCACCGGGCTCCTGGCACATAAGGGGGCCGCCGCGTCCACGACACCCGCATGATTATCGGCCGCCTTCGGGTCTTGTCAATCCCCAGTCGCGGTTCACCCCAAACCCCGCACCTCAGGGGTTCCACCCCTCTGCGGAAAACCGGGGACAGTCCCTCGGAGCGCCTGCGTCGGGCTGTCGGACAGGGGCCGCGGAGGCCAACACGGCGCGGTACAGTCCCCGTTTTCCGCACGTGCACCTGTAACCCCTTGGGGTGACCCCGCGGTTTGACAATCTCGCCCGCGAGTCCTAGAATCGGGCATATGGCTGGAACCTGCGGAAGCTGAAGCAGGACCTCGGCGAGGTCGAGGCTAAGGTCGAGGCTGAGACCCGCTACGAGCCTGACCCCGACTTCTCCCCTCCTCCCTTCGACGGCCAGTAGCCCGCCCCGCTCGACACACTGACGTGAGCGAAGCCTCGGCCGCCTGAGGCGCAGGTCGGTCAGTCCTGCGGCGCGTCGAAGACCTCGTCCTCCATCGGCAGGTTGTGCTCGATGGTCTCGAACACGTATGTGCTCGAGCCGCCCTTGCGCCCGCAGACGATCCGGTGCGGCAGCATCACGCCGTCCACTTCGCGGTAGTCCTCAATCGAATGGTGCCAGCCGATGGCGCGGAGCAGGTAGTCCTTGGTATCGATGTACAAGGTGTAGTAGGCGACCGGCCGGTCGTTCCTGACCGCGTAGCAGGGCCGGCCGTTGGTGGTGTCGATGCCGTGCAGCGTCGGGTTCGGGAAGTACTCGGCGATGCGCAGTACGTGACGAGGGTTCACGTACCAGCCGTACTTGGAGTACTCGGCGTCAGGCTCCGCATGCAGGAGACCCGCTTCGTCGACACGCCAGCCCGACACGCCGTCGAATCCCTCCCGGCTGGTTCCGTGGCTCCCGGTCATCTCGACCATGTACCGGTTCCTGCTCCCGGCCCGGTACACGAACCGGAGCGTCTCGACCTGCGGGTCGTGCCACGACAGGTTGTGGACCAGTAGACCGGTGACGGTGCGCGTGGCCAGGCGCTCGACCGCTTCCCGGCCGCCGACCGCCGCGACGTACCTCTCGATGACCTCTTTGGCTGACGTGGGCGCTCCGCTCTCACGCGTTTCGGCCGGACCACAGGTCGCTCCCAGTACCAGCGCAGCTCCCGCCACAACCAGGGCAATCAGCTTGGACACGAATCCTCCTTTCAGTCTCTGCCGGACGTATGTTAGCAGGTTCTAGATACTCCGCAACCCAGCCGGATATTCCCGCCAGGGGAGCTTCGGGGACACGATATTCAATTCCGCCCGGCCATCGCACCGCCGGTCCCAGGTTCTTGGTTCCTGGTTCCTAGTTCGTGGTTCCTCGTTCCCAGTTGGCAGCTCCGGGTCCGCCACTCGATCGCCTTGTCCCTCGGTCTCTCGGTCCTTCTCCCCTATCGCCCGCTGCGCTCCGGCCAGTCAGCGGTGGGCGGCTGTCGGTGCGGCAGGTGCGCCTAGGTCATCGCTGTCTGGCCGCGGACCCGGATAGGAAGACGTGGAGCATCTCCGGCGGCAGGATATCGCGTTCGCCCGGCAAGAACACGCCGTTATCTCGAAAGCAGTAGCAGAGCCTGTTCCAAATCCCCATTTTGCGTTCCCACTGCCTGAGTTGCCGAGTGAAGCGCCGCCGGTCCCGGCGGTAGGCCAGGATGACCAATACGACGACGAAAGCCCCCACAGCAAGGACGAAGACCCCTACGGTCGTGAGCGCCCTTCCCGCAGCGACAACGGCTCCATAACCGGGCATGCCGGCCTCGGATGACTTGTCCCACAAGCCGAAAGTCAGGCAAACGCCGCCGATGAGCAGTGCCGTCACGGCCAGGGCGACCAGAACGCCGGGCGCGGACGGTCGCTTGGGTCGCGGTGGAGGCTCCAACTTCTGACTCAGCGGTGATTGGCCGGCGCTTTTGAGGCCGGTCGGGCCGGCGGCAGGCCCGGAGGCGTACACCGAGGCTACCTTGCGAACGCGGTCATCCAGCCAGCACTTCGGGCAGCGCACGGTCTGGTCTGCCATACCGGTCCAAGATACAACGCAGATTGCATCTGTCAAGCTTGCGGGGGAATCCAGGGACATGATGCCGATCCCCCCTCCCATTTGACACGTCTGCCCGCGACTGGGTAGCAGATGGCAGTTAGGAGTTAGCGGTAGGCAGCAGCCGAGCCCACGGCTGACGGTCGCCGACTGACAGCCCCGTAGGCATTGCCGATTGTCGATTGGCCGGACCCTCAGCCGCTTGACATCCGTCCCCGCGGGTTCTAGAATGGCTCACGAATCTACAGGACACAGCCGGGAGGTGCACATGGTCAGACGATTCGGTACAACCGCCGCTGGGGCTGGTTTCACAGATGCCGTGATCGAGGCGGTGTGGGGTAAGGGCCACCCCGATCCGCCCCACGCCTTCACTACCCGCCGGAGGGACATGTGTGGGGCATCCATGCAGAGGTACGCGCACGGCACTGAGACGTTGGGCGGGTGGGAGATTGATCATATCGAGCCTGTATCCGAGGGCGGGACGGACGACTTGGAGAACCTCCAACCTCTCCAATGGGAGAACAATCGTCACAAGTCAGACAACTGGCCTAAGTGGCAGTGCAAAAGGACATCCTAAGAGCTGCCTGGAGAAGGCCCGGGGACTGACTCCTGATTCGCCGCCCGGCCCGTCACAGGGAATCGCAGATTGTAGATTCAAGATTCTAGATTGGCACCTGTCTTGACTCCGCGGCCCGACCGCCGCATAATCGCCGGTGCCGACTCCAAAGCAGAACCGCTGGCATCCGTGTCTGTTGCCTGACGACTATCTCAGGAAGCTGAAGCAGAACCTGGCCGAGGCCGACGAGATAGCCGATTCCTCCACCCTCCTCGAACCCGACCCGGACGCCCCTCCGCCCGACGA